>SLCQ01000144.1 GCA_007125745.1 Nitrincola sp. | reverse complement strand
TTGAGTATTCACTAATTCATTGCTCTGAGTCTCAAACCTGAGAGCATAAAACGATTGGAATTTTACAGGATAGACCATGCAACTAAGCGTATTGGTTATTTACCTTCTGGCCGCGCTAACACCTTGGCTGTACAGTAAGCATCAAGCTCGGACAGCCAATATTCTAGCGTTGATACCGGCTGCGTTGACTATTTGGTTTGCGACTCATATCCCTCTCATCGCGAGTGGTGGTGTTTTAGTACATGAGTATGCATGGATACCAGGACTCGATATCTCGTTGACCATGGTACTTGATGGTCTATCTTTGATGTTTGCCCTACTTATCTGTGGTATCGGCACATTCATCTTACTTTATGCAGGTAGTTATCTTCAGGGATATAAAGAACTCCCGCGCTTCTTAGTCATTCTCCTCTCATTTATGGCTTCAATGCTTGGCCTAGTGCTAGCAGATAACCTGATTACGCTCTTTGTATTCTGGGAGTTGACCAGCATAACGTCCTATATGCTAATCGGGTTCAAGCATGAAAGCGCTGAAGCCCGCAAAGCCGCCCTGCAAGGTCTCATAGTAACCGTGGGGGGTGGCTTAGCTCTTTTAGCTGGCTTAGTAATGTTAGCAGGTGCTGGTGGAAGCTATTCACTACAAGAAATATTTAACAGTTCCGAAGTATTGAGCGAGCATCCTCTCTACGTCGGCATGATGATCTGCTTACTGCTCGGTGCATTTACCAAATCTGCTCAGTTTCCATTCCATTTTTGGTTGCCCAATGCCATGGCTGCACCTACGCCTGTCAGTGCGTATCTTCACTCTGCCACCATGGTAAAAGCAGGCATTTACTTAATGGCTCGACTCTATCCTGAGTTAGGTGGCACCGATTTCTGGATTAACACGCTTACCACCTTTGGTGCACTGACGATGCTAACCGGTGCATTTATGGCTGTTCGAAGCACTGACTTGAAGAAACTACTTGCCTATTCGACAGTCATGGCATTAGGAACGCTGACCCTGCTTCTTGGCTTGAGTACTGAACTCGCGATGATGGCTTTTGCTGCTTACCTGCTGGCCCACTCTTTGTATAAAGGTGCACTCTTCATGCTTGCGGGGATTGTCGATCATGAGGCGGGTACACGTGATGTCACGCAGCTTGGCGGGCTAAGAAAGCTGATGCCTGTGACCGCGTTGTGTACCTTAGTAGCCGCATTCTCACTTGCGGGTTTACCTCCCATGTTTGGCTTTGTGGCTAAAGAACTGCTACTAGAATCCTTACTGGATGGCCCAGCTGGATTCTTAATTTTCTTAATGGTGATTACGTCAGCCATTTTTGTGGTCGTCGTTGCCGCTGTGATCGCGCTTCGCCCCTTCTATGGTCGATTTGTTCCCCAAGCGCGTACCGTTCATGAAGCGCCGAAGCTGATGCTTGCCGGTCCAGTTGTGTTAACAACTTTGTCCCTGTTTGCAGGCTTATTTCCAGCGCTGACCGGAAACTATATAACCCTTCCTGCATCGATGGCAGTAGCGGGTCAACCCATAGATGGCTATTTATCTCTGTGGCATGGTTTTAATTTACCTTTACTACTTTCCATTGTCAGTTTAGCCGCTGGTTACGGGTTATATCGCTACTGGGATACCTTTAGAGATTCAATACGGATTCTTAATCCGATTATTCAACGAGGACCTGAGTCAGGCTATTTCCGTTTCATGGACGCTATTGTTTTCACCGCTGAGTGGCAAACACGCGTGCTACAAAATGGCTCCATGAGAAACTATTTGCGAACCATTCTACTAACCTTTGTTGCCGTCACTGGTTACACTCTTCTGTGGCGCTATCAAGTGCATTGGAACTGGGACGTTAGTGTCTATCTACATGAAATTGTTGTACTACTCATTTTGTTAGCCGCTGCAGCTGCGGTTAGCATCACAGGATCACGTCTAGGCGCTGTTGCAACCATGGGTGCTGTAGGCTTCTCTGTGGCTCTGATATTTATCTTGTTCAGTGCACCTGATTTGGGTATTACTCAAATTCTAGTAGAAACCTTGACGGTGATTCTGTTAGTACTGGTGCTCTTCCGCTTACCAGGGTTCTCGAGCACCTCTACCCCTGCTGAACGAGGCAGGGATGCATTTGTAGCTGTTTTAACAGGCACGTTAATGACATTACTCATCATGGTCACTATAGATGTTCAAATTTTCCCATCTATATCCGATTACATGATAGAGAACAGTCAGCCTTTGGCTTATGGACGCAACATAGTGAATGTTATCTTGGTTGACTATCGTGCCCTAGATACCTTAGGCGAGATCTTCGTACTCGCGTTAGCCGCTATGGGTGTCTATGCAATGATCAAGTTCCGTCCGGATACTCAGCCCGGGGCAAATCATTATGCCGGCACCTTGATATTGCCTCCTAAGCAGGTTCCTGAAAAACATCTGGTGCTGTCGCTGGATGAGCGCAAACAGCTCAGAGAGCAAAAGCTTAAAGAGAAGCAGCAACTCAAAGAGCAAGAGTTGAAAGCAGAGCAAGCTAAGGAAGATGCAGATTCTGAGCAGAAAGCTTCGGCTCCGAAGGATGATACTGAGAACGCTCAATCAAAACCCCATTCAGACTCTGACAAGGGAGCTCAATAGCATGATGAAGCCTGGAACCTTGATTCTTCATGTAGCGGCTCGTTTCTTAGTGCCACTACAACTGCTCTTTTCTATCTTTCTGCTGTTACGCGGTCACAATGAACCGGGTGGTGGGTTTATCGCAGGACTTGTTGCCTCTGGTGCCTTTGCGCTCTACTTATTTACATTTGGCGCGGTTATGACACGGGATCTAATGAGAATAGATCCACGCAACTTGATCGGGATAGGTCTTCTGCTGGGCATGATCTCTATATTTCCTGCCTGGTTTCAAGGAGAACCCTTCTTAACCGCCCAATGGTGGCCGATGATGCTACCCGGTGGAAATGAGATCAAATTTTCCACGCCACTTATTTTTGACGTAGGTGTTTATTTAACTGTTTTTGGTTCTGTCATGATGATGCTTGTCGCCTTGACGGAAACAGAAGAGCGCCAATAGGAGATCGCTATGGAACCCATAATGGCCATTGTAGTGGGCTGTTTGTACGCAGCCGCTATTTATATGATGCTTAGGCGAAGTATTGTGAAGCTTGTGATTGGTCTAATGCTGCTCTCAAATGCTGCCAACTTGCTTATCTTTACCTCAGCCGGTATGACACGAGGTGCTCCACCGTTAATTCCAGTGGGTGCTATGCAACCAGAAGGAATGATTGCAGACCCTCTACCTCAAGCGCTCATTTTAACAGCAATCGTTATAGCCTTTGGCGTACTCGCTTTTGCTGTCGTATTAATTCACCGCGCTTACAACATTATTCATACCGATAACCTGGATCAGATGAAGGATACCGACACGTGAGCCCAGAAGTTGCACTGCCGATTATTGTTCCACTGATGACAGGTACGCTCACGCTATTGGCGTGGCGCTCCAATATTTTGCAAAAAATATTATCTGTTGTTGGTAGTATCGTTCTACTTATTACCAGTATCTGGCTCTTAATCAGTGTTCAAGAGCAAGGTCATGTCGTGATGTACATGGGTAACTGGGTAGCTCCTTATGGCATAACCTTAGTAGCGGATATGCTCAGCGCAATCATGGTGGTTTTGACCGGCATGATGGCCGTCGCAATTGCGCTCTTTTCACTATCCTCTGCCTCTGCGAGCCACGAACGATTTGGCTACTATCCATTAATGCACCTTTTACTTGCAGGTGTTGTTGGGTCCTTCCTCACCGGAGATATCTTTAACCTTTACGTGTGGTTCGAGGTGATGTTAGTAGCCTCTTTTGCGCTATTGATACTAGGTGGTGAGCGTGCGCAGATGGAAGGGGCTGTCAAGTATGTCACTCTTAACCTGTTATCCTCTGCAATCTTCTTAAGTGCCATCGGCTTGTTGTACGGCCTAGTTGGCACCTTAAACATGGCCGATATCGCACTTAAGCTTTCTCAAGCTGAGCATACAGGCTTAGTTGATGTTATTGCGGTCATGTTTATGGTTGCTTTTGGTATTAAAGCTGCGGCCTTCCCACTGTTTTTCTGGCTTCCCGCTTCTTACCACACGGGGCCTGTTGCCGTTTCCGCGCTCTTTGCCGGTCTGCTTACTAAGGTAGGCGTATATGCACTTTTCCGTGTATTTACCTTAATTTTCAATCAAAGTCCGGAATTCACCCATAACCTCCTGCTTTGGGTAGCGGCGTTTACGATGATAACAGGCGTTTTGGGTGCAGCGGCGCAGTTTGAATTCCGCCGGATTCTCTCTTTCCACATTGTCAGCCAAATAGGCTACATGTTGTTAGGCTTAGCGCTTTACACGCCTTTAGCCATTATAGGCGGCGTCTTCTACATCATGCACCACATCATTGTGAAGACCAATCTCTTCTTAATCAGCGGTATTACACATCGATTATTAGGAACCTATGACCTGAAAAAGCTGGGTGGCGTGTATAAAGCACGACCCTTTCTTAGCGTGATGTTCTTGGTACCTGCGCTGTCACTGGCTGGCTTACCCCCTCTTTCGGGCTTCTTTGCCAAGTTCATTGTAATCAGAGCGGGTGTTGAAGCTGAGGCTTGGGTGGTAACGGGTGTTGCCTTATTAGTGGGTCTATTAACCCTTTACTCTATGATCAAGATTTGGGCAGAAGCTTTCTGGAAAAAGTTACCTGATGAAACAGACGGAAGTGGGCTTAACCAAGCCATGACACCATCACTGGCCGCGCTGTATCTACCTGTGATCATTTTAGCCGCATGTACTCTCTTTATCGGTTTGAACGGTCAACCTATCTATATGATGGCTGAATTTTCGGCTCAGCAACTGTTAAACCCTGCGGGTTACATTGAAGCAGTATTGGGAGTGAAACCATGATGGGATTTATGTGGAACCTGTTGCTCGCACTTATTTGGGTGGTTCTGACAGGTGACTTAAGTGGTTTAAACCTCTTTGCAGGTATGGTTGTCGGTTATATCGTACTTGGGCTAATGCAACGGCAGATCCCTATGCTTCGAGGTTATACCAGCCGTCTACCACGGCTGATTCGCTTTATCTTCTTCTTCTTTAGGGAGCTGATAATGGCGAACATGAGAGTGGCTTTTGATATAGTCACCCCTGTTTGGCATATGAAACCAGGTGTTATTGCATTTCCACTTGAAGCACGAACTGAAATGGAAATCACTATGGTGGCCAATATTATCTCCTTAACACCTGGGACCCTAAGCCTAGATGTATCGGACGATAGACGGGTGTTATTTATTCATGCGATGTTCCTAGATAATGAGCAGTCTGTTCGTGATGACCTCAGAGAAATGGAGCGTCGGGTTTTAGAAATCCTTCGCTGACCTAAGTAACAGGAGGAACTGTGCAGTTTGTCATTTATTTTAGCTTTGCCACGATGAGCTTAGCGATGGTCATAATTTTTATTCGCCTTGTCATAGGGCCAACCTTACCTGACAGGGTGGTAGCCCTTGAGTTACTAGCTTCTGTGATCGTTGCCATGATAGGTGCTTATGCCATTTATACAGACACGTCGAGCTTTATTGACGTGGCCATTGTAGCAGCCTTAACTGCCTTCTTGGCAGCCATTGGCTTTGCTCGCTTTCTTGAGCGTGGAGGTCCGCGGGATGATTGATTGGATCATTATGTTGCTGATGATCAGTAGCTCTATTTTTATTCTACTGGCTGCGATAGGTGTATTAAGATTACCCGACCTTCTAACGCGGATGCATGCCAGTACCAAGGCCGGTGCTTTAGGCATTACTCTGATGATGGTGGCTGCCAGCTTTCACTTCTTTGAATCTGTCGTCGTTGCAAAAAGCTTGGCAGTAATCATTTTCATACTGATCACAGCGCCCATTGCTGCTCATGCGATCGGACGTGCTGGTTATTTTGTGGGAGTTCCTGTTTGGACCAAAACAGTTAAGGATGAACTGATCAACTGCTATGACCCAGAATCTCACCGATTACTGAGTGGACTAGAAACTGAAGAAGAGCTTGAAGCTTATCGTCAAAACCTTGATTACAAGCCTCGAATTCGTGTGACAACTAAGGAAAAAAACGACTAGGTATCACAAGTGCCCGTTACAGGGCACTTGTTAGAAGTTATCAGAGCAACGGATCATGACACTTGATAATGTTGCTCAAGCACTTTGGCTAGATTAAACGCATCCTCAGATCCAGCCATTTCTCGGATTGAATGCATTGCAAACTGTGGAACCCCAACATCGACTGTTGGTATACCCGTTTCAGTAGCAATGATTGGACCAATCGTACTGCCACACCCCTGATCACTTCTCACGACAAATGCCTGAACCGGCACTCCTGCTTTCTCTGCTAAGTCTCTAAACTGGGCACTGGTTTCACTATTTGAAGCGTAACGCTGGTTGGCATTGATCTTGATGACAGGGCCCGCATTGAGCTTAGGACCATGATTATCATCATGTCGATCCGCAAAATTGGGGTGAATGCCATGTGCATTATCTGCTGATATAAAGAATGAGTTAGCTAACACAGCATAGGCGTTTACATCATCAGGAAGAATACGTGTTAACCATTGCGACAACATCGGCCCTTGAGCACCACAAGCACTGGCACTTCCTACCTCTTCGTGATCATTACAAATCAACACTTGACCTGCCCCAGGTGAAGACGCGATGAGTGCTTTTAGTCCTATGAAACAGCTGATTAAGTTATCTAATCGGGCAGATACAATAAACTCATCTTTTAACCCCAGTAAACTGGCTTTTTGATAATCGTAAAAGGATAGTTCGTAGTCTAAAACTGTCTCTACGGAAGGCTCTATTGATAATAACTGCTGTTTTAGTAGTGATTTAAAATCAGGCTTTTCGTTAGCCAGCCCCAGTATGGGCGGCAAATAGGTTTGAGCATTTATCGTTCGCGCAGCGTTAGCGTCTCGATCAAGATGTATCGCTAAACTGGGAATCATGGCAATAGGCTTTTCAAAATCAGTCAAATAGCTGGCTATGCCACCTGATGCAAGCTTGACAGTGACGCGCCCCGCTATGGATAAATCTCGATCAAACCAAGGGTTAAGCAATACGCCACCATACACCTCAACACCTAACTGAAAGTAGCCCTGTTTCAGGGTTTCAGGATTGGGTTTCACCTTTAAGCAAGGCGAGTCAGTGTGAGCACCGGTCAACCGAAGTCCTCTCTCAAAGCCATACGACTCTATAGGCTGCCGCCAAGCAATAATAGAGGACCCGTTGCGTGTAGTGAAATAGCCTTTACCTGCCTCTAATTGCCAACACTCAGTCTCATTCAGGTATTCAAATCCAGCTGATTCGAGCGCACTACTCATCGACTTAACGGCATGAAATGGAGTAGGTGATGAATTCAAAAAATCTACAAGTTGCGTATTAAAGTCTGTTTTACTCAAATGGCTAGCCACAAGCATCTCTCTAAATAGATAAGTGTTTTTCCTTCATTTTACATTAGTCCAGCCGATGACTACACTGGTAAATCCTGTATGATTAAAACCAAATACAATGGAACCCTCGTATACTGAAAGATGTCTTACTTCAGAGATGGAACAATCAGGACTATCCAGACAATGATTAGATATAAGTTCACACATTTTTTTTACAGCCTAGTGCTAGCGTTTTTTGTGTTATCTTTCAATGCACAGGCTCAGTTTTCGGCTGAACATCAGCATGAAGAAGCGCTTCTTGACGTAATCTCCTCCCTGCAACACAATCACTACAGCGGCAAACAGCTTAACGAAGAGATGTCATCAGACATTTTTGATCGCTACTTGCAGGATTTAGACCCCTCACGCATCTATTTTTTCGCATCGGATATCCGTGAGTTTGAACATGCAAGAGAAGCGATCGCGCTTGAAGTACTGATGGGCAATAGCCAAACAGGCTTTGCTATATACAACCGTTTTCATCAAAGACAGTTAGAGCGCTTAAATCATCTTCTTGATATTTTGAATGATGATAGCCATGTTTTTGACTTTAACTCTGACATGACCATCGAAACTGATCGTTCTGAGGCTGATTGGCTCAGCACGCCCGAAGAGATGGATGAGCACTGGTATAAGCGTTTAAAGAATGCCTTGATCAGTCTTAAACTGGCAGATCAAACACTGGCCGAAGCGCGTGAAACGCTCATACAACGGTATGAAAATCAGATAAATCGTATTGAGCAAACCAATAATGAAGACGTATTTGAGCGATATGCCAATGCGATAGCTCATGTCTTTGATCCACACAGCCAGTACCTGTCTCCCCGAAATCAAGAAAACTTTCAGATAAACATGAGCCTATCCCTTGAAGGCATCGGTGCAGTTCTGCAAGCTGAAGATGAGCATACCAAAGTGGTTCGTTTGGTACCGGGTGGCCCTGCTGACTTGGCGGGTCAATTAAGACCTTCCGATATAGTTGTGGGAGTTGCTCAAGATGAAGATGGTCCAATGCAGGATGTGGTGGGCTGGAGGCTTGATGAGGTGGTTAACCTGATCCGAGGTCCGAGAGAGAGTACTGTCCGCTTACAAATAATTCCTGCCGACTCTATCGATCGTTCTGCTAGACGTGAAATCACCATTGTCCGCGATCGTGTCAGATTGGAAGAACAGGCTGCACAAAAACGCGTCATAGATATTGAACGTCAAGGACAACCTTACCGAATTGGTGTCATTGAAATTCCAGCCTTCTATATCGATTTTGCAGCTATGCAGGCGGGTGATCCTGACTACAAAAGCACTACCCGTGATGTTGAGAAATTAATCGAAGAACTCATAACTGAGAATATTGATGCCCTCGTTGTTGATTTACGTAACAACGGTGGTGGTTCACTTAGAGAAGCTAATGAACTGACTGGCCTCTTTATCAGCCGGGGTCCAACAGTTCAGATTCGTGATGCTACTGGCCGCGTTGACATCTTGGGCGACTTCGATCCTAAAGTGGCCTGGAGTGGCCCCATGGCAGTTATCGTCAATCGTTTAAGTGCGTCGGCATCTGAAATATTCGCAGGCGCAATTCAAGACTACAACCGAGGCATCGTAGTGGGTAGCCGTACCTTTGGCAAAGGCACTGTACAAACACTGCTTCCACTTGAACATGGACAAATGAAGCTGACACACGCCAAGTTTTATCGAATCTCTGGTGAAAGTACGCAGAACAGAGGTGTCGAACCTCACATTCTGTTTCCAACGCTTTTTGATGAAAAAGTGGTAGGTGAAAGCGCTTTAGATGGTGCCCTACCTTGGGATACTGTTCACCCTGTTCGTCATGGTCGTTTTCCGAGCCTAACACCTGTGTTAGATGAACTGATCTACAGACATGAACAACGCGTTGCCGATAATCCTGACTTTACATTTATGGATCAGCAGGTAAAGCGAAGCCGTGAACAGCGTGAACAGACTCAAGTTCCTTTAAATATTAGCTTGGTTCGTGATCAGCGTGATGAAGTTGAGCAGTGGCAAATCGATACTGAAAATACCCGTCGTATTGCTAAAGGTGAACCCCCAATTGAGCGCTTAGCTGAATTAGAAGACCTTATGCCTAAAGACAGTCAAGGTCGACCGATAAACCCTGAAGCAGAGTCGATACTCCACGAAACCGCTGAAATTATGGTTGATTTTATAGACTTACACCTATCTAACACAGCTCAAACCTCCAACAGAGTGGTCAATGGCAACTGAAGAAGATGACAAAACACCGGCCTCTTCGGACAAAGAGGCCGGTCAGTCACCTAAAGCAAAAAAAAACATCGTCATGCTCATTGGTGCACCCATCCTGTTGATAGTGGTGGGTGTTATCGGATATTTTGCCTATGGCGCATTGCAAACCCAGTCCGCCGCCAATCAAGTTAACTTAGAGAAATTTGGTTTTGACCTGCGTGGTGTCTCTCAACACGAGACAACTGAAGGTATTTTAGGTGAAACCCAACTCCCCCCTACCTTTGGAGATGAGCAACTCACCCCTGGAGAGCGTGTCGTACATAGCTTGGTGAGAGACCGTGAAAATCTTATTATCGAAAATCGCACGCTACGACAGCAAGTTGAAGCACTTGAGGAGCAAATTGCGAGCTTCGAAGAGGAAAGACGTCTGGCAGAACACTTTTTGCCTGAAAATTTTAATCAAGAGCTTGAACGCGTAGAGCGTATGCTTCTGACCTACCTGCGCCAATCCGCTGATGCACAGCGCTTTAGTAACTTTCGCTTGGAGATCATGGCTGCTGCTGGTCGTTTGGAATATGAACGATTTGTCTTTACCAATGCACTTATGCTTGACGCTGTTCAGCGTACAGAGATCGTAGTCGATTTTTTACCTGCTTACATGTTCTGCGTGGGTGATGCAGTCGATCTTGCGGCCAACAACTTTAGTGAAGAGCGCGAACTACGTGACTACTTTGGCAACCCTAATACTCATCGCTTACCACCCGTTTTACAAGATGATCTTGATATCGTACTCCCCCCCTGCCAACGAGAGTTACGAGAAGGTCTTCATCAACACATGGCACATTTGCTAGAACCCTAGACCCACTGCTTGACTGGTTGTTTTTTGAGCAAACGCTATGAACTTTACTATAACACCTGTATAATTTGACCTCTTTTTTCGTAGCCTTACACTTTGGCCAGTAGCGTGTAAGATTTACGATTTATGCTAACCGACCCTGTATAGCTGGCAATACAGGCTAGAAGCTACATGATGTGTAGCGAACTATAGGACAATTTCATGAGCGAAAGCTTTGCTGATCTTTTTGAAGAATCTTTACAATCTCTGGACATGACTCCAGGCACCCTAGTAACCGGCGAAGTTGTTGATATCGACAGCGATTGGGTTACGGTTAATGCCGGATTAAAATCTGAAGCGATTATTCCTCGCTCACAGTTTTTGAACGACAACAACGAACTTGAAATCAAACTAGGTGATACGGTCAAGGTTGCACTTGAAGCCGTAGAAGATGGCTTTGGTGAAACTCGTCTATCGCGTGAAAAAGCTAAGCGTTCAGAAGCTTGGGAAGTTCTTCAAAGCAAATTTGACGCCGAAGAAACCGTTAAAGGTTATATCTCTGGCAAGGTCAAAGGCGGTTTTACTGTCAGCATCAACAATATTCAAGGTTTCTTGCCTGGTTCACTCGTTGACGTACGCCCTGTTCGTGACGTTGATCACTTGGAAGGCAAGGAACTCGAGTTCAAACTGATCAAACTTGACCCTAAGCGTAACAACATTGTTGTTTCACGTCGTGCAGTTATGCAAGAAGCAAACAGTGCTCAACGTGATGAGCTTCTGGCAGCGCTTGATGAAGGACAGGTTGTTAAGGGTTTTGTTAAGAACCTAACTAACTACGGTGCCTTCATCGATCTAGGCGGTGTTGACGGCCTGCTACATATCACTGATATGGCGTGGAAGCGTATTTCACACCCAAGCGAAATGTTAAACCCAGGTGATGAAATCTCTGTTCGCATCATCAAGTTCGACAAAGAGTCTGGACGTATCTCTCTTGGTCTTAAGCAGTTGTCAGAAGATCCATGGGAAGCGATCAAAAACCGTTACCCAGCTGGTTCTAAGGTTGCAGCACGCGTTACCAACCTGACTGACTACGGTTGCTTTGCTTCAATTGAAGACGGTGTTGAAGGCCTGGTACACGTTTCTGAAATGTCTTGGACCAACAAAAACATCCACCCATCTAAGATCGTTCAGATCGGTGATGAGGTCGAAGTGATGATCCTTGATGTTGATGAAGAACGTCGCCGCATCTCTTTGGGTATTAAACAGTGCACTGTTAACCCATGGATCGCCTTCTCTGAGAAGTATGCTGCAAACGACAAAGTCACGGGTACAATCAAAACCATCACTGACTTTGGTATCTTTGTTGGCTTAGATAACGACCTTGATGGCCTTGTTCACATGTCGGATATCTCTTGGGAAGCAGACGCTGAAGCAGCACTCCGTCAGTACAAAAAAGGTGACGAAGTTGAAGCGGTTATCCTTTCAATTGATGCTGAAAAAGAGCGTATCTCTTTGGGCATTAAGCAGTTGGAAAGCGACCCATTTGCTGAGTTCGCAGCAAGCAACGACAAAGGCACGATCGTTAACGGTACAGTCAAGAGTGTTGATGCTAAAGGTGCAGTGATTGAGCTAGCTGAAGGCGTCGAAGCTCAACTGAAAGTATCTGAACTATCTGCTGATCGCGTTGAAGATGCTACTAGCATCCTGAAAGAAGGCGATGCAGTAGAAGCTAAGATCATCAATGTTGACCGTCGCAACCGCGTTATCAACTTGTCTATCAAAGCGAAAGATCAAGCTGAAGAGAAAGCGGCTATCAGCGCTGTTCGCAATCAAGAAGTCGAAGTGGCAGGTCCTACCACTATCGGTGATTTGATCAAGCAACAGATGGCTAATCAAAACAACTAATCCTTGTTACTGACTAAAAAAGGCACCACCAGGTGCCTTTTTTGTGCCTTTAGCCACTTAAATAAACAATGCTTTTAAAGGCTTGGGGTGAGAGATAGCATAGCCTTGCGCATAGGTAACACCAAACTCATCAAGCAAAGCAAGCATATCCTCAGATTCGACAAACTCTGCCACCGTCTCAAGGCCCATCGCTTGCGCTACTTGTGCAATAGACTTAACCGTGACTTGATCAACCGGGTGCGTCAAGACATTTCTGACAAACCGACCATCAATTTTTAAATAGTCAAATTGATATCGATATAGATACTCATATGACGCCAGTCCAGTACCAAAATCATCTAAGGCTACTTTGCACCCCATTAATCTCAAGGCATTAATAACATCAGTGGCTTGCCTTTCATCCTCAATCACTTCAGTTTCGGTAATCTCAAAGCATATTTTTTGCCTATCGACTGAATAACGCTGAAAGCAGTCCTCTATATGCTCGATCAAGCCTGAAGCCACAAGCGTCTCACCCGATAAATTTATCGAACAGCGAGCTAGATTACTGAGTCGTTCTGGTTTTTCTGACAAAAACCTTAACACCTCCTCAATCACCCAGTAATCCACGACAGACATATAGCCAAACACTTTGGCAACGTTTAAATATTCAGCTGGAGGTCGAATTTCTCCGAGTTCATCTTCAATTCGTATCAATATCTCAAACATCATACCCTTAGATGTATGTGATGGATCGAGCGGCTGAATAGGTTGAGCATAAAGTTGCAGTCTGTTTTGGGATATGACCAGCTTTAACGCATCAAATTGCTTAATCAACTCTTCACGTTGTTCGATCAAACTCACTGCTTGTGACTCTTTCCAAATACGTTTGGGCATTTTTCTGGCAACATCTACCGCTTGACTTAACGCGGTTAGACATTTGACCGGTGAATTGAGCTTTTCGTCGAAAGGAATGGATGCAATGGCGACTTGAAACGGATTGTTCTTTTCTGATATCTCTTTTAAAGGCCTATTAAATTGATCATAAAGCTGATTGAGTTGATGATCTGAGTCTTCAGTGTCTTCTGGCATCAACCATACATAGCTTCCTGCGCTCAAGCGTGACAGTTGCATTGTAGCGAGCTGGCTTAGTTCAAAAGATATTCTACGCTCAATGTCACAGGCCGCATCAAAACCTATTTTAAGACGCAGATCATCAAAATCCAGCACCTCAAGCTGCACTAAACGATAGTTAAGTCGATCTTTATTAGATATCCACCTACTCAGAAACGTATTTAAGCCTCTATCATTTTGAAGCCCTGTTAAGTGATCTCTAACAGCTTGTCGTTGAAAGCTATCCAGTAATAGGTTTCGCTCTAACGATACGGTAGCAACTAGATGTGCTAATAACAAAATACTTGCCAATTGAAGTAGCACCTTGATCAGGTCTTCAATATTATTAATAATTTGAACATCTGCCCAACCTTTCAGTGCAAAAATTACAAAGGCGATGGCAAAGATTGGAAGCAATGCAAACACAGTTGCTCTTGTAGCCCTTAACACTAGCCAACAAAGTAAAGGGAAAAAGGTGTAAGCTGTAGCAGTCGCGTACAAAGATTGATCTTGTAGACTCCACACGACACTCATGCCGGCCATTAATACGCTTATAAACAACCAAATTTTTAATTCTTTTCTCGCAAGATCTCGACCGATACGCTTGAGTAAATCTCGACGATCCAGTAAAAGTAATACAGCGATGGGGGTGAACAGCATCACACCAAACGCTTCAAAAGCCCAGTAAACCAACCAAATATCGTAAAATGCAAAGCCATCTAACGAACCATCGAACAAAATACCTATGGAGCCAAACAAACTACTGATGCCTGAGGTCAGTAATATACCACCTAGATAAAGACGAATGAGTTGTTGGGTGGGGGTAGGGTCTACACTAGCTGTTTGCATCGCTTTTGCACCCACCCAGCTACCCAGCGCTAATCCCAGTGAAAATAGAATACTGATAACCCAAGTGGCCTGTTGAAACACCTGGCTCCACACAAGCATAGCTATGATTAAAACAGGTAGAACTCTCGCGCCAAAAACCAGCACTGCTGCCAAGAAAATGCCTGCGGTAGGCCAGATAACCGATAAGGAATACCCCGGCAATGAGAAAAAACGGGATAACTCAGAAGAAACTATAAGAAAAATAAATAGATAGAGATTAACTTTGATCGAAGCGGTACGTACTCTCTGCTTACCAGGTATAAACGAAACCACGTGTAACTCCGCATTTCAAGTCGATTATCTTAAGTATATTAGATGAATACGACAAAAGCTTCTGCTAGGATCAACCTGTTTTAATCAGCCACGAAAAATAATCCCCTCCTCCATCACAAACTCTACTAACTCCTCATCATGGTCAATCTCATCATCCTTAATCTCGTAGACATTTAACACTGACATACCGGATTCAATCAATGAACCCTTATCTCCACTCACCAGTGGATGATATTCAGGAAGCGGTTCTCCTTCATGAATTAGACGATAAGCACAACTCGGCGGTAACCAGTGAAACTCAGAAACATCTTCAGGGCGAAGCTGAACACACGAAGGAACCAGCTTAGTGCGTTCCTCATATCGCGTACACTGGCAGGTGTCTTCATCCAGCAGATGGCAAACCACTGTAGTATAAAAAACCTCTTCCGTGTCCTCATCTTCAATTTTATGAAGACAGCAGAGCGCACATCCATCACATAATGACTCCCACTCTTCATGAGTCATTTCATGTAATTGTTTACGCTGCCAGAAAGGAGCTTTTTCCATCGTTAACGCACTCCTGTTTCAGGGCGTTCTTTATATAAATCCAACATATAGTCCTCTTTTGGAGGCGGCATTTGTAGAAAAAAACCCTGCTCTTGAATAGATAGTGTTACTTTTTCAACATCGACACGTGCTAATTTACGACCTGGCAATACCGGCAGATCCATCACATGTTGCGCCTTTCCAAAGCGTTCCATCAAGGCTTCAGGCACCTGCTTCAAGCCATCTTTTTTATCTACATAAAGATACATTTCATCTTTACGTGAACTCCGGTATATCGAACAAATTAGCATCGCGTTTCCTGTGTTTCATTTAGTTGAGTTTGACACTTTGCAAGTTCAGCTAGTAGTGGTTCTCCTAACAGTGATTTGCGCCAACCTTGTAATGTGTCTGGAAGATGAAAGTGCCCTTGATCATCTTGTGAGTTAATCAGCTTTTCTAAATCTTTACGCCGTGCAAGCAACTCAGGAAGAATATTCTCCTTTTTCGCAATATCACGACCTATCGCTTTTAAGCGCTTGAGAGTTTCACTGTGATAGACATGTATGGGCAACTGTATCGGTTCCGGTGGGTTTCTTTCTGCAGACTCTTCGGCACCTTTAAGAATATCGAGAATCTGCTGACCATCCTTTTTCAACTGTTGCGGCTTTAGCACACGTAAATCGCTAAGTTGTTTAAGATTTGTTGGCCAAGCATCAATGACCGCCATAATGGCTTCATTTTTAATCACGAGAGGCCGACACAAATTACGCTCTCGACAGGTTTTTTCTCGCCAGGCGCTCAGGTCTCTTAAGCCGGCTAAAACAGTCGGTGAGGTACTATTCATCTGTGTAAATCGGCGGTAATAATCAACACCTTCCGGATCTGTGTCTCTTGATGTTAGGCATAAGAATTGACACTCATCAAGCATCCATTCATAACGCCCCAGTTGCTTAAGCTCAGAGGTTAACTGTTGCGCTATAGCTGGCAGGTATGCAACATCGAGTGCTGCATACAGAATTTGCTCTTGAGAAAGTGGACGTTGCAACCAATCTGAACGCGTATGCCCTTTCCCTAGATTAATCTTCAAAGACTTTTCAACAATCCTTTGCAAACCCATGCTAAAACCCCAACCCGCAAACGCCGCAGCTACTTGCGTATCAAATAAGGGGGATGGAACGACACCGTAATGGTGGCGAAATAACTCCAGATCTTCACTGGCGGCATGAATCACCTTAATCACGTTGGAATCAGATAGCACCTCAACCAAGGGGGACATATCGGTTACTTCCAATGGATCTATCAAATAGCATGCATGCCGATCAGCAATTTGAATGAGCCCCGGAATTGGATAAAAGGTATCAACACGCATAAACTCAGTGTCGATAGCTATCATTGATAGGGTTAGCCAGTGTTGGCATGCACTTCTTAACTGTTCATCCTCAACAATCCAGATCGGCTTTTCAGCGCTTTGTTCCAATCGGTTTGTTGGGTTGTCAGCGAGGTTTTCGTTCATGACCCTTCCCGTTGAATATCTCTACGTCCCGAAAGCGCATGTGCCAAGGTACCACCATCAACAAACTCTAACTCGCCTCCCACGGGCACACCATGTGCTATTCGTGTAACACGCACTTCATCAGCAATTTGTGCTGAAATAAAGTGTGCTGTGGCTTCGCCTTCAACGGTCGGATTCGTTGCCAAAATCACCTCTTTGACACCACCTTGATCAATGCGATTCAGTAACTGGGGGATACTCAAGTCATCTGGCCCGACACCATCAATAGGTGACAGATGTCCACCTAACACAAAGTAAACGCCATTAAAGCTTCCACTTTGCTCTATCGCCATCATATCTACAGGAGACTCGAGGACGCAGATAACGCCATGATCTCGATCGGCATCTCGACAGATCTCACATATAGGCGTTTCAGAAAGCGCATGACACTCTTGGCACTCTCCGATTTTGTCAACCGCCTCCATGAGTGAGGCGGCTAGCTTTTGAGCATTTTCTCGATCTCTTTCCAATAGATGCAACGCCATTCGTTGGGCTGATTTGGGCCCAACGCCAGGCAAACATCGCAGTGCAGTAATTAACTGCTGTAGCAAGGGACTCAGGGACATTAGAAAGGCATCTTAAAACCGGGAGGCATCTGCATACCCCCTGTGACTTTTGCCATCCGTTCTTGAGAATCTACTTCTACCTTACGGACAGCATCATTGACTGCAGCAGCAATTAAGTCTTCTAAGATCTCTTTGTCTTCTTCCATTAAGCTACTATCAATGGATACGCGCTTGACGTCATGACGCCCCGTCATTACTACGCTGACTAGGCCAGCACCCGATTCACCTTGTACTTCAGCATTCGCAATTTCTTGCTGAACACGTTGCATCTCTTCTTGCATCTTTTGGGCTTGTTTCATGATATCGCCCATACCTTTCATCATACTCATTTCCTCATTGATCGATCGGTTTTACAGAGTCCACCACTAATTCAGCCGAGAACTCTTCTATTATACGCTGTACAACAGAGTCTTGTTGCAATGACACCACTGCTTGCGCATGACGTTCCGCTTTTTTACGTAAACTATATTGTGCTGGCGTTTCTCGTGTTTGCTCTGCTTGAATAAACTCAACCTGATACGGCATACCCAAATGCGTGACTAAGGCATCTTTAATGCGCGACTGTTGAACCTCATTCATCAAGGCTCCCTGCTCTGCCGCAAAATGAAAAACAAGCCCAGTTTCATCCACTTTTTCTAACGATAGATTTCGGCAGATACTTGCTGTCATACCTGTTAAAGGTAAGTTAAGCCCAACCTCCGTCCACTGGTTGGGGTCCAATGTCGCCTGCGCTGCTGGCAGGGCTCCAGCAGCTTCAGACTTTTTTGCTGGTATAGACTCAACATTCGGCTCTGGCGACACTGTTTCTTCCCAAGGCGGGGTGTCTTCCACTTCCTGATCCATGTCTTGTGCAACAGAAGCTTCTGGAACAGTAGCTTTTGGTATAGAGGCTACTGGAGCGGTTTTGACCTCTGGGGCTGTAACCTGCGGCATGGAAGCTTCGGATGGAATAACGTCATCAGGAGCACCGGTACCGGATAACGGTGAAATATCTGTTTGTGGTGGTACTGATGCTGGCCTAAATGCCAACATGCGTAGTAGCACCATCTCCAATCCTTCTCGTAAATCTGGTGCGTAGGGTAAGTCTTTACGTCCCATTAAGCCTATTTGGTAAAAGAGTTGTACATCCTCTGCACTAAGTAGCTGTGCAAGTTGCATGACCTGTTGCTGATCTCCCAAGCTGTTATCGATTGCCTTAGGGAGCACCTGAGCAAGCGCAACACGATGCAGTAAACTGACTAACTCGGCTAATACAGAGGCATAATCGGGGCTAAACTCAGACAGTGTTGCCACTACTTGAATGACATCAGCTGGTTTACGCTGTGCTAATCCGGTTAAAATTTGATAAACCAGATGCTGATCAATCGTACCCAACATGGTACGCACATCATTCTCACTGACACAGCCAGAACCAAATGCGATCGCTTGATCGGTCAAACTTAACGCATCACGCATTGACCCATCGGCACTTTTGGACAGCAACCAAAGTGCTGGCTCGTCAAAGCTAATTTGCTCTTCTGTTAACACAAAGTGTAAGTGTTCAACAATCCGCTGAGGACTTAAGTTTTTTAGATTGAACTGTAAGCACCGTGATAGAACAGTGATGGGGAGTTTCTGTGGGTCTGTTGTCGCCAGTAAAAACTTCACATGCGGCGGGGGCTCTTCCAGAGTTTTCAGTAAAGCATTGAAAGAGTGGTTGGTTAGCATGTGAACTTCGTCAATCAGGTAAACTTTATAGCGTCCATGACTGGGAGCATACTGCACATTTTCAAGTAGTTCTCGCGTATCCTCAACCTTGGTTCGCGAGGCAGCATCCACTTCAATTAGATCTACGAAACGCCCTTCTGCAATCTCCTTGCACGCCGAGCACTCACCACAAGGTTCTGATGAGACACCTTGCTCACAGTTCAGTGCTTTAGCAAACAGTCGAGCGATGGAGGTTTTTCCTACGCCTCGCGTTCCCGTGAATAAATAGGCATGATGCAGGCGATCATTGTCGAGTGCATTGACGAGTGCACGCAGTACATGTTCTTGCCCAACCATTTCATTGAATTTGCGTGGTCGCCATTTGCGCGCCAATACCTGATAGCTCATGGAGAATCTGGCTCTCTATATCACACTGATAAAGGCGTTATCCTAACACGAAATTACACAAACCGTCCCGCCTGTTGGGTGCTTATAAGAATCTATATCGACGATCAGGATGACTGAGTGTCAGTTCTCGGTACGGGTGCATTTTGAGTACCCTGAGCACAGGGTATTTTACGATGTAATGCCGCCTTAGCTAACATATTCGCACTAATCGGAGCCGTAGTGACAATGAATGCTGTAATCAGTAGCTCTTGCATACTGATACCGTCCATAAAAAAGGTGAAAAACAGAAATGAACCTATCAAGATAGAGCCAACACCCAAGGTACTCGCTTTAGCAGGTCCATGTAAGCGACTGTATATATCAGGAAGCCTGACTAAACCTATCGCACCAATAAATGCCACTAAGGCTCCCAGTACTAGCACTAAACTGATCAACACTTCCAGCAACAGCATACTACCCTCTACTCAATTAAATCGCCACGAAGCAGGTAACGTGTTAATGCCACCGTACTGACAAACCCCATCAATGCGATCAACAATGCCGCTTCAAACAACACATTACTTCGCATTAAAATACCCGTTAACACAATCACTGCAATCAAATTGATCGCCATGGTATCCAACGCAAGGATACGGTCAACAATATCTGGCCCCACCATTAAGCGATAAAGACAGAGAAGAATCGCTGCCGAAAACAGCGCTAAGGCAAGATAAACGGCGTAAATCAACATTCAAAAATCTCCTGCAACAGAGTTTCATAACGCAGGTGAATAGCCTCAACAAGTGCCTGCTCATCTGTTAAGTGCAACACATGAAGTAACAACACCTTTTTGTCTCGTGTGATATGTGCAGAAACGGTACCTGGCGTTAGTGTGACGGTGCTGGCCAATAGCGTGATCGCAAAATCATTCTGTAATTGAATGGGGTATTCAACAAATCCAGGCTTTAATTTATTTTGAGGGCTAATAATTTGCCAAGCCACCATAAAGTTTGAACGGATAATATCGACAAAAAGGTGAAACACATACTGAACCATGCGTACTGGGTGGTGCATACTGGATTGTTCTAGCCAAAATTGTTGCGTGCCAAATGGGATTAACCATGCCAATAAACCACCCAATAAAATTTGAGCTACCGCAAAGCTTTCAACCATCAAGAGCCATAACACCAGCAAAAACAAGCTAAAGCGAGGGTGTGGTAACCACTTTCTTGGATGATGTGCAGAACGTTTCATCATATGTCTCCTATGACGAAAGGTTGCAGATAACGCTCAGTCAGCATGACTTGAGTAGCTGTACTCTGAGCAAACTGCATTAAGGGTTCGGCAAAGGTGGTAAACAACACACTCAACAGTAATAACAGCCCCACCAATATTGACGCCATATAAGGTGCTTTAGCCTGAGACACTTGCTGTTCATTCTGTCGCCATAATAACGCGCTGCCGGCACGACTTAATGCGACTAGCACCACCAGACTGGACAGCAACAGAGTAGGCCAAAAGACTCTGTAACCGTTCAAGCTATCAACGTGACTGAGTATCCAAACCTTGCTAATAAATCCAGACAAGGGAGGAACACCTGCAAAAGCAACTGCCGCGGTAAAGAATAACACGCCCAGCATGACCCGATCCTGCGTTTTAGGCCCAGGTACAAAGTAGTCTCGACAACCCGGTCGATAGCGTTCAATAACATCTGATAGTAAAAAGAAAGCCGCCGTCAAGAGTGTGCTGTGAGCAAGATATAATAACGCGGACGCCAAGGATGCGATGGTGGCTTCTGAAATAACGGCCATCAAAGTACCTACCGAAATAATCACCATCCACGCAGTTAAGCCGCGCAAACTTTGCGCACCTAAAGCACCAACAGCACCCAGCACCATCGTCGCAATGGCTAACGGCCAAACCCACTGCCACAGGCTCAAATGGATACCTTCTTCCCCACCAAACACCAGAAAAAAAACTCTTACCATCGAATAGATACCAATTTTCGTCATGATGGCAAATAAAGCGGCAACAGTCGCAGTGGCCGAAGCATAAGCTCTTGGCAACCAGAATAATAAAGGTAATAACGCCCCCTTAATACCAAACACCACCAGTAACAAAGCGGCTGCAGCATGCACAAGGGGCTTGTCATCCTGTGATAATTGTTCAACCTTGATCGCCATATCCGCCATATTTAAGGTTCCGGTCACGCCATATAAGACACCTAAAGCAACCAAGAACAGAGCGGAACCCACTAAATTGATAATGACATAGCGCAAACCTGCTCGACTTCTATCACGGCCACCGCCATGTAACAGCAGGGCGTAGGACGCAATTAATAATATTTCAAAGAACACGAACAGATTAAACAGGTCACCCGTTAAAACCGCCCCACTTAGACCCATGATTTGAAACTGAAACAATGCATGGAAATGAGCACCACGAGCATCATCTCCCAAACAGGCATATACAGAGCATACCAACGCTAGACCAGCAATAAGCACCAGCATCATGGCACTCAATTGATCCAAGACCAGCACAATACCAAAAGGCGCCTGCCAGCTTCCTAATTGATAAATGAAATATTCACCCGATAACGCATAGGTTAAGAGGAGCAAAGCAACGACCAGCAAAAGTATTGAACTTCCGATACTGATCATGCGTTGTAAGTAACTTGCCAATTGATTTGCTAGGATTAAAAAAGCACCTGCAAAAAAAGGCACTAAGATAGCAAAAACCATAAGGTGCATATTAAATAGGGTCCTCTTCTTTATCGACCCCATCTACATGGTCGTTGCGTAACTCTAATGCCGACCGTAAAGCCAGTGCGACTACAAACGCGGTCATTGCAAAGCTAATCACAATCGCCGTGAGGACGAGTGCTTGAGGCAAAGGATCGGCGTGTTGATCAACAGCTCCAATAACAGCAGGTGTATGACTATGCAGGCGCCCCATACTAAATAGAAACAGGTTAACCGCATGGGATAAGAGCGTAAGCCCTAGTACAGCAGAAAAAGTGCGGGGGCGTAAGACTAAATAGACACCACAGGCAGTTAGCACACCCAGCAAAATAGCAACCATAAACTCCATCAACCTATCTCCTTACCGGGACCATGAATGGTCATAAGCCGTCCCAAATTGGATAAAATCAATAGTGTGGCACCCACGACGGTTGCATAAACCCCTAAATCAAACAGCAACGCCGTCGCCAATTCAAACTTTCCAATGACGGGAAGATAAAAATAACTGAACCAAGAGGTCAGGAATGGGTGATCAAACAGTAAACTACCTAATCCTGTTAAACCTGCAATCAATAATCCCAGACCAATTAACGGCCGAAACTGAGTTAACATACGTACCTGAGCCCAGCGAATACCACAAGCCACATACTGCAAACTCAAAGCGGCGGCGGTGATAAGACCAGCAATAAAACCGCCACCCGGAAGATTATGACCACGCAAGAAGATATAAGCCGATACCAAAAGCGCCATAGGCAACAAAGGTCTTGCTAAGGTTCTTAAGATTAAAGGATAGGGCTGTGCATAACCATGCCAAGCTTCTGCTTGTACAGATTCACTTACCCGCCCTTTAAGACGCAGATTTCGAGTTAACGCAAACACCGCAAGCGCCGCTATGGCTAATACAGTGATCTCACCAAAGGTATCAAATCCCCTAAAATCAACCAGAATAACGTTCACGACATTGGTGCCACCACCGCCAGAAACACTGTTTTCTAAAAAGAAAGATGAAATGGTCTGTTGCGGGCGAGTCATCACGGCAAAACTTAGAACAGCGATCCCTACACCAGCAATACTCGCAATCACAGCATCACGTCGAATACGATAACGTTTCTTTTCTTCTGGCGAGGTTTGTGGCAAGAAGGATAGCGCCAACATCATAATAAAAATCGCCATCACTTCGACGGAGAATTGCGTCAAAGCCAGGTCCGGTGCTGAAAAACGAGCAAACCCAACCGTAATCAAGAGTCCTGTAGCGCCAGTAAAAAGTAATGCTATTAGCCGCTGACGATGCAACACGGCTACCGACACAGCCATCACCATCATCAACACAATCGCACCGGCTGACATAGGGTCTATCGGCATTAACGCCAAGTCACCTTGCCATTGTCTCAGTTGCATTAAAGGCCAGGCCGTTAATAGGAGCGCAGCGATGAAAATATAAATTAAGTAGCGTTGAAGCGACCCATTTTCAACCAAATGGACTGCTTCTTGTGCGCGTGATATTAACCACAACATACCTGTCTCGAAGATTTCTTTAGCATCAACGGTAGGCAAGCTATCATGCCAGGCAAATAGAACTTTTCGAGCACTGTACAAAGCCGCGCCACCCGCAAAGGTCAATAGAGAAATCCAAGTCAACCAGCCACTATCTAGCACACTCAAATCATAGGGCGGCAGTTCGATAAAGTAGAGACTTGACGCTTGAGAAGACACTACCACTGGATCAACAACCACAGAAACTACCCACTCAGGCCACAAGCCAATCAGCACACATAAGCTGGCAAAGAATACTAAGGGCAAGTAGATCAAGCGGTTTAATGGAGGGAGTGGCCAATGAGGGAGCTCACGTGGTTTGCCATTAAAAAAAGTATTGTGAAACAGACGAATAGCATAACCCACCGAAATAGCAGCCGCTAAAACCGCTAGCACAGGAATGATGACAGCGAGCATGCCGTCTTGATGAACAGCCAAGCTTTCAACAATAAACAGCTTTTTACTCATATAGCCATTCAGATAGGGTAATCCCGCCATCGATGCGATGGGGATAAAGCTCAGTAGAGCCAACATGGGATAGAAATGAAACAACCCGTTAATTTGCCGCAAATCGCGTGTACCTGTCGCTTTATCAATGGTACCTGCCATCATGAACAAGGGGGCTTTAAAGAGAGCATGATTAATCAGATGGAATACAGCCACACTTAACGCGGCTGTAGATCCATAACCTAACAGCAAGGTAATTAAACCCAGATGACTGATGGTTGAATATGCCAATAGCCCTTTAATGTCATGCATAAAAATAGCCACAAATGCACCGACTAACAGCGTTATAAATCCAATCGGTACCACGTAATAAAACCATAAATCACTGCCACTAAAGACAGGATAAAGTCGCATCATCAAGAAAATACCGGCTTTGACCATCGTTGCCGAATGCAGATAAGCCGATACGGGAGTAGGTGCCGACATGGCATGAGGCAACCACAGATGGAAAGGAAATTGTGCAGACTTACTGAATACGCCCAATAAAAACAGCGCTAATATCCAAGGGAAGTAAGCGTGTTGCTGAAGCAGGTCACGTGACTGAAGAATATCGCTTATCTGCAAACTACCGACCACTTTTCCAATCAGTAGAATAGCGGACAGTAACGCCAAGCCGCCGCCACCTGTAATAAACAAAGAAAGTCTAGCACCTCGACGTGATGCTTGCTTGTGACCGTAAAAGCCGATCAACAAAAACGAAATTAAGCTGGTCAACTCCCAAAAAATCAATAAGAAAAGTAAGTTTTCAGAGGTAACGATACCCAGCATAGCCGCCATAAAAGCCAATATCATTGCATAAAAACGACTCGCTTCAGGTTTACCCGCAAAATACAGATATGCATAAAAAATAACGGTAATGCCAATCACACTGATCAGTAATACAAACAGCATCGCCAAGGCATCTAACCGAAAAGCAATACTTAAACCTAAGCTAGGAATCCATTCAAAGGTGGAAATCAGTGTTTGTCCTGAAAAGACGGGGATTACCCATGGAAAAATTAACGCAACAATTACGATTGGAGCGATGAGGGTCGCTATAGTCGCTAAAACAGGACGACTCCTAAGCAATAAAGGAGCCGGCAGGACAAATAAAGGCAACAGTACTAGCAACAGCAATGTCATTTGACGTTTCTCGAATCTGAGATGGACTACGCCATACAAACCAGCGGTAACAGATAAATTGTTTTAGCGCTATTGTGGACAGCGTTATTGTTGTTGGTCTGTAGAAGGCAGCGCATTATTACGCATAGTGACTGCTGACACTATGCAGCCTTAGTCTAGAAAAGCTTACAAGATGGCATCTGGAGTGACATTATACAGAAGCAAAACTAGCAAAAAAGTTTAGATGGAGGCAACTCCACCAGCCACATCCCGGCACACGAGTCGACCGCTGTGGCTGCTCCCTTCCGGGCCTGACCAGGTTCACGGTGTATCGTTGCGAGAGGACCGGCAGAGTCACCATAACGCAAAGACTCTATGAAAGAGTCGGCGCGAAGTATAAGCACCTGACTTAGGAATTGCAAATCTTCTTTCAATGAGCCCATTTATCAATGCTCGCATCATGCTACAATTCCTCTATTAATAGCAAAATATTCAAAGGTTTCTGGTTATGGCCGGTTCACTCAAAGACCAACTGTTGAAAGCAGGCATTGCAAGTAAAAAACAAGTAAAAAAAATTGAACTCGATCAACGCAAAAAATCCAAACAAAGTCACAAAAAATCCAGCACCACTCATTCAGACGCAGCTATCTCAAAAGAGACACTTGAAACAGCGCGCAAGCAAAAAATCGAAAAGGATCGTGCCTTAAATGAAGCACGCAAACTGGCACAGCAAAAGAAAGCTACGCAAGCTGAAATTCGACAGTTGGTTGCACAGCATCGTATTCCACTACCAGCTGATGGCGAGATACGCTATCAATTTTTAAGCATGGGAAAAGTAAAGCAGATCTGGATCAATGCTGAGATTCAACGACAATTAAGTCAACAAAGCCTACTACTGGTGTGTGTTGATGATCGATTTGAACTGGTACCACCTGCCATCGGTGATCGAATAATCCAACGCGACCCTAACGCTATTATTAAAGAAGATACTGAAAAACGAGAAAAAATTGCTGCTGAAGAGGCTGAGTACGCGGATTATCAAATTCCCGACGATTTAGACTGGTAAAAATATTTCAGAATGCTATGGTAGAACTAAATAAGCATAGATTCATGGGGTTATTATGGCGTCACTGTCAGCCTCCCAGTTAAATATTTTACTGGTAGAACCATCTCCACTTCAGCGCAAGATTATTACCCAACAACTCAATGCCGCTGGTGTGATGGCCATAGACAGTGCTGATTCAGTTAAAACTGCTACTCAGTCCATTGAGCACATCAAGCCCGATCTCATCGTAAGCGCTCTTCATTTCCCTGATGGTACTGCGTTAGACCTGCTTGGATGGATACGACATACAACTGAAGTGGCTGAACTCCCTTTCATGCTGATCTCCAGTGAAACACGACGCGAACAACTGGAAACGTTTAAACAGTCAGGCGTTATCGCTATTCTACCTAAACCCTTTACTCACCAACACCTTAGCTCTGCTATTTCAGCGACACTGGACCTGCTATCTTCAGACGAACTGTCATTTGAGTGCTATGACACGGAAGCGCTTCGTGTATTGATTGTGGATGACAGCCGCATGGCAAGAAAAATGATACATCGCGTCTTAAGCAATCTAGGTATTCAGCACTTTGCGGAAGCTGTAGATGGATCTGAAGCGATTGCACTACTGGAAAAGGAACGCTTTGACCTAGTTGTTACCGATTATAATATGCCAGAAGTGAATGGACTGGAACTGACCGAACATATACGAAGCCATGAAACTCTATCTCACCTACCCATCTTAATGGTGACCTCCGAAGCGAATCAGACACATTTAAGCAATGTTGCACAAAGCGGCGTAAACGCTATGGTCGACAAACCTTTCGAGCCCACATTGGTTAAACGCTTACTTCAGCGCATGTTAGATTAACCTTTTCAGCCACTTATATATTGCCTTTTAACTCGCCGGGTAAGGCCGCTAAGCAAAGTGTAGGGGATGGTCTGGCAACATGCGGCAATCTCATTTACGGAAAGATTCCTCCCCCATAGCTCAACTGTATCTCCCACTTGAGCATCAGGATGACCCGTTAAATCAATAGTGATCATATCCATGGAAACTCTGCCAGCAATAGATGCACGCCTACCATTTAACCAAACAGGCGTTCCACTGGGCGCATGACGTGAATAACCATCGGCATACCCCACAGCCAGAGTGGCAATACGTGTTGGTGCATCAGCTATCCAACTTGCACCATAACCCACAGCATCACCAGCCGGTACCTCTCGGATGGCGATAATAGGCGTCGTTAAAGTCATCCCTGCTTTTAATTGATCAGCAATCGGATGCGCTTGAGCAAAAGGACTCCCCCCGTAAAGCATAATACCCGGTCGAAGCCACTGATGATGTGCGCTTGGCCACTGCATGACCGCAGCTGAATTAGAAAAACTTTTTGGATACTCAACCCCCTGAAGAGTGGATTGTAGCAGTAACAGTTGCCTTTCTGTGTGATAACGATGAGGTTCGTCAGCACAGGCAAAATGACTCATGACAACGACTTTTTCAACACCCGCTAGTGCGTTTAGCCTTGATAACATGGAATCTACATCCACTGGATTAACACCCAAGCGATGCATACCAGAGTCAATTTTGAGCCAGATATGCAACCCTGTTACATCAGGCTGTTCTCGCAAAAAATCCTCCAACATATCTAGCTGCTCGAGAGAGTGTAGGCTACTCCAGAATCCATAGTGGTCGATAAGGGGTAATTCAGAGGACTCAAAAAAGCCCTCCAGAAGTAAAATCGGCTGCCTGACACCCGCCTCACGCAACTCTATCGCCTCTTCAATCGCCGCAACACCAAAAGCATCAACTTCAGTATCAAGCGACTTTGCCACCGCAACAGCACCATGGCCATAAGCGTCTGCTTTGATGATCGCAACCGCTTTTGCATGCTTAGCTTGTGCTTTAGCAAGCCGATAGTTGGATGCTATTGCCTGAAGGTCAACCTGTGCAATTAAATTACGTGCCATGTTTACTCCTCATTACCCCCCGATCACTCACAGCTGAATAATGACACTCAGTTGGACAACACCATGACTGCTTCTACTTCGATATCGGCATCTTTAGGAAGCGCTTTCACTGCGTAGGCTGCACGTGCAGGATATGGCTCGCTAAAGTAGCGTTGCATTATTTCATTTACCTGAGCAAAATTACCCAAATCGCTCAACAAAATGGTAAGCTTTACACAGTCTGACAAAGATCCACCAGCAGCCTCGGCAACTGCTTTCAAGTTTTCAAACACTTGAACTGCTTGAGCTTCAAATGAATCAGTGACCATCTCCATCGTGGTGGGGTCAAGTGGAATTTGACCAGATAAATAAACGGTATTGCCTGCTTTAACGGCTTGTGAGTAAGGCCCAATTGCAGCAGGTGCTTTGTCTGTACTAATGATTGTTTTCTGGGTCATAGGTAACTCCTAAGTTAAATTTACTTACCAAGACGATTAACAGTCTTACCATCAATAGCCTTTCCGTTTTCCGAAAGATATACTATATTAATTGAAATTAGTCAGATATATAATTTGAAATTGAACATTTAATAGTTTTTTTCTACAAAAAAATAATTTTTACAGGAAAAACGCCCGTGACAAAGCTACTAAAATCAGGCCACAGAAAACTCGACAGAATAGATCGAAATATCCTGAATATTTTGCAAAAAGAGGGCAGAATCTCCTACACCGATCTAGCGGACAGAGTGGGTTTATCAACCACGCCCTGCATGGAGCGGGTTAAACGCTTGGAGAGAGATGGACTGATTACCGGCTATCACGCACAAGTCAACCCAGCACTACTGGGTTTTGATATGCTAGTATTTGTGGAAATTTCTCTTTCTTATCAATCCGCAGACGCCTTTGAGTTGTTTAGCAAAGCAGTTTCTGAACTACCCTATATACTTGAGTGCCATCTTGTTTCAGGTGATGCCGACTACTTATTAAAAGCCAGATTGCAGGATATCACCCAATATCGTGGCCTCTTGGGTGACATGCTTCTAAAGTTACCCGGTGTCAAAAACTCTAAAAGCTATATTGTCATGGAAAGTGTAAAAGAGAGCATGGAGCTACCCATCGGGCCACCGAACAATCATGGCTGATGCGTCACTGAAAAAGTGCATATAGATTTGGCAATTTGACTTAATCCGAGCATAATAGTCGGTTTTTTAATAGGGCAGGTAAGTCAACCTGTGTAACGTTTTTGCCAAAGAGTGATAAATTTGATGAACGCCCCTGCAGATATGCCTGATGTGGCCAAAGATGCAAACCCAATCAATCAAGAAACCCTAGATTGGGTAGGGATGAGCCATATCTCCTTACCCATCAACATTGCACAACCCAATGGCAAACTACAACCCGTTCTGGCCAATCTAGATATTCACGTCGACATAGCTAATCCCGACGTCAAAGGGATTCATATGTCCCGACTCTATCTGTTACTCAATCGCTTTGCGAGCGAACAGAATGTGACGTCAGAAGCGTTACTATCCCTTTTAGATCAAGTCTGTGAAAGCCACAAAGGGATCAGCCAATCGGCAATATTGCGCTTGGGGTTTGACTATCCACTGAATCGACCTGCGCTTAAAAGTGATTATAGCGGGTGGAAACCTTATCCTTGCACACTTGAAGCATCAAGAATCGATGAACAATACTCTCTCGAAATTTCTGTCTCTGTACCCTATTCCTCTACCTGCCCCTGCTCTGCCGCGTTATCCAGACAGTTATTACAAGAGGCCTTTAAAGAAGACTTTGCTTCTCAACGTAATATTACTACAGAGATGGTAGAAACCTGGTTACGCTCTGAGCGCGGCAGTGTCGCTACGCCTCACAGTCAACGAAGCTATGCACGGGTTAAAGTCAAGATAGATGCGCATGCACATCAGATTCTTCCTATCATCAACCTCATTGATACCATCGAAGATGCTCTCAAAACGCCAGTTCAAACAGCTGTAAAGCGTGAAGACGAGCAGGAGTTTGCTAGGCTCAATGGTGCCAATATGATGTTTTGTGAAGACGCGGCACGCCGCTTAAAATCTGCATTTAATCTAGATGAACGCTGTCTCGATTTTTGGATTCGCGTAGAACACCACGAAAGCCTGCATGATCACGACGCTGTCGCCGTTGTGAGTAAAGGCATACCGGGTGGCTATACGCCACTTCTGCATCGTTAATAAATGAAAATTTGTATCGAACACCTGGTAACTACCGAACAGGCTGGCATGGATTGTGTCAGTCTATTATCCACACTGAGTGGTCTCCCGAAACAACGCATAAAAGATGCCATGACAAAAGGCGCTGTGATATTAAAGCGCAAACAAGGTAAGCGACTTCGCCGTGCAAAGGAAACGCTTTGGACAGGCGACCGGCTATCTTTACACTATGATGATCAGATATTAGCTTTAACACCTCCAAGCGGTAGTTATTGCCTCAAACATCTTAAAAGTTACAGTGTTTGGTTCAAGGCCGCTGGCATTATGTCTCAAGGAACAGCGTTCGGAGACCACCTTGCTATCACCCGCATAGCAGAAGTCGCACTCAATCGACCCATTTTTTTAGTTCATAGACTGGATAGAGAAACCGCAGGCATTTTGCTTCTTGCGCATACTAAGGCTACGGCAACCAAACTTTCCAAACTGTTTGAGTTGCACAAAATCAGCAAAGTGTATGAAGCAAGCGTACTCGGAAAAACTGATCCACAAGGTACGATCGAGCAACCCTTGGATGGTAAATCTGCAACAACCCATTATCGATGCATTCGCTTTGACCCAACAACACAACAAAGCCACCTGCAAATCCATATTGAAACAGGCAGACTTCACCAGATAAGACGCCACTTGGCATGGATTGATCATCCGGTCATAGGCGACCCTCGTTATGGCCAGGGCAATAAAAATCGTGAAGGCTTGCAATTAAAAGCGGTTGAATTAAGTTTTATCTGCCCAGAGTCCAATCAACGCGTCACTTATCGTTTATAGGTTACTCCGAGCATCCATGTAGATCCTACCACCACGCCGCTCCTGCGCATCCATGCGCCCGCGGCATATAGCACCAAGGATGGTGCCAATGCAGAAAATGCAGGAGCAATTTTCTGCCCGAGGAACACCCCTCTCGTGCATCCATATTGACGCAAACTTCTCGATTTATCTCTTATACCACCACACCGCTCCTGCGCATCCATGCGCCCGCGGCATACCGTACATCCTGTACATAAAAAAACCGCCTTCCTTGCGGAGAGGCGGCAACCTGGATGGTTTAAAAAAGGGGCGTGTCAGTCAGCCTGACGACGCAAAAATGCCGGAATATCTAAGAAATCCATATCATCCGTTCCGGTTCTCTTCATCTCTTCTGGAAAAGGGGTTGCAGGTTCTGGTTTTTTCACCGCTTTTGCAACCGCCACTGGTTTTTCATCTCGACGAGTGCGTGCGGCTGTCGGTAGCTCAAGCTGACCAAACTCGCTCGCTTTACGAGTGCTAGGCGATCCAGCACGTGTATCACTACCCGACACCTGAGCCAACTCTTGAGCTTTACATAAGCCTGTCGCTACCACAGTCACTTTAATTTCATCACTCATTTCTGGGTCAATGACAGTTCCGACCACGACGGTAGCACCATCTGAAGCATATCCTTCGACAATGTCACCCACTTCAGAGAATTCACCTAAGCTAAGATCTAACCCACCTGTGATGTTGACCAAAATACCGCTGGCCCCTTTCAGGTCGATATCTTCCAAAAGCGGGCTATTTATAGCGGCCTCAGTGGCTGTAACGGCTCTGGATTCACCACGGCCATGCCCTGTTCCCATCATAGCCATACCCATTTCAGACATCACCGTACGCACGTCAGCGAAATCCACGTTAATCATACCCGGACGAATAATCAGATCGGCAATGCCTTGAACAGCACCTTTCAATACATCGTTTGCCGCCTTAAAGGCTTCAATCAAACTCGTATTACGTCCCAGTACGGGAAGAAGCTTTTCATTTGGAATGATGATCAAGGAGTCCACATTTTCTTGCAGCTCACGAATACCTTCTTCTGCAATGCGCTGACGCTTTTTACCTTCAAATACGAAAGGCTTTGTCACGACTGCAACGGTCAAGATACCCATTTCTTTGGCAACTTCCGCTACTATCGGTGCAGCACCTGTTCCTGTGCCTCCACCCATTCCAGCCGTAATAAAGACCATATCAGCTCCCTCAAGGGTTTCTGAGATACGCTCTCTATCTTCTTGCGCCGCCTGACGGCCAACGTCCGGATTCGCGCCAGCACCTAAACCTTTAGTTAAACCTCCACCTATATGCAGGGCCGTTCGTGTTGCCGATTTAGCCAAGGCTTGAGCATCAGTATTAGCACAGATGAACTCTACACCCTCTACGTCTGTTGTTAACATATGTTCAACAGCATTGCCGCCACCGCCACCCACGCCGATAACTTTGATTACCGCGTTTTGAGGTAAGCTATCTACCAATTCAAACATATTTATCCCTCCAGGAATTTTCCCGTTCTTTGACGGGTTACTTAATCAGAAATTACTTTGCAACCACGTTTTCATTCGACTAAACACGTTAATAGATGGCACCGACTCTTTGGGATGCCTAGCTGCCTCAGGCACTGTTAAGCCTGATTCATTCAAATTACTCTGTGCTTGTTTTGCATAATGCAGTAAACCAATACTGGTGGCATAAGCAGAGTTATGCAGCAAGGTTTCCATACCGCGAATACCATCAGGAACAGCCAAACGAACCGGCATGTGAAAAATTTCCTCTGCCAATTCAACCGCACCTTCCATACGAGCACAGCCACCTGTCAACACTAAACCCGCCGCCATCAGCTCTTCGAAACCTGAGCGACGAATCTCCGCTTGAATCAGGCCAAACATCTCTTCATAACGGGGTTCTATCACTTCAGCTAATGCTTGACGAGATAGATTACGCGAAGGACGGTCACCGACACTGGGTACGCGAATCATTTCATCGGCACTGGAAAGTTGTGACAATGCACAGGCATATTTAATCTTAATCTGCTCAGCATGCTGTGTTGGCGTTCTTAATGCCATCGCGATATCACTGGTAATTTGATCTCCACCTACCGGTATCACGGCCGTATAGCGAATAGCGCCGCGAGTAAAGACAGCAATATCTGCTGTTCCAGCACCAATATCGACAAGACAAACACCTAGATCTTTCTCATCTTCTGTTAACACTGCGTAACCAGAAGCGAGTTGTTCTAAGACAATTCCATCGACCTCTAAATCACAACGCCTAATGCATTTTTCAAGATTGTGAATCGCATTGATCGCTCCCGTGACTAGGTGCACCTTGGCCTCAAGACGGACACCTGACATGCCTAAAGGCTCTTTGATACCATCCTGATTATCAATCATGTATTCTTGTGGGAGGATATGAAGGATTTTTTGATCCGCAGGGATAGCCACAGCACGTGCAGCCTCGATCACCCGCTCTAAATCCTGCTCTGAGACCTCTCGGTCGCGCACAGCAACAATACCATTGGAATTTAAACTATTGATATGACCAGCTGCCATTCCTACGGTGACGGAATGAATTTTACACCCGGCCATTAATTCTGCTTCTTCTACAGCACGCCGAATGGCGCTCACCGTAGATTCTATATTGACAACAACACCACGCTTCATACCGGCTGCGGGATGGTTACCTACGCCAACAATTTCGATACTACCATCGTCTCGTAACTCACCCACTAGGCACACAACTTTAGAGGTACCTATATCAAGGGCTACAATCATATTATTGGCAGTCAGCATAGTGTTTACACATTCCTAAAAGGTCACTCAGAAAACGCTGTTCAATCCAGTTGCCGCAGGTTCACAAACCTAGCTCATAAACTAATTTAGCAATTTGCGAGCCAACTTATACTTGTGAATAAGA
>SLCQ01000268.1 GCA_007125745.1 Nitrincola sp. | reverse complement strand
TGCATCAACCTCGATAAAGCCTTCCAGAACTTTTTTGACCCGAAGCTCCCCGCCCGTTACCCCAAGTTCAAGCGCAAGCACGGCAAACAATCCAGCTACCACTGCATGAGTGTGAGTGCTGGTGAAAACTGGATCAAAGTGCCGAAGATGAAACCGATTAAGGCGCGGGTTCATCGTGAGCTGGACGGAAAGCTCAAGAGCATAACTCTATCGCGCACGGTAACAGGGAAATACTATGCCTCGCTGTTGGTCGAAGACGGCTTGGAAACACCTGCCCCATTGCACACCGTTGATACCGTGCTGGGCGTTGATATGGGGCTAACCCATCTTGCTATCGACTCCGAAGGAAACAAGACGGCAAATCCCCGTTTCCTGAAACGCGCCCAATCTAACTTGCGACGCAAGCAGAAAGCCTTATCCCGATGCCAGAAAGGCAGTAAGGGCCGTGCGCAAGCTCGTCTTAAACTTGCCAAGGCGCATGAGCGCCTAGCGAATGCCCGTAATGACTTCCAGCACAACCTGTCCCGGCAACTCATTGACGAAAACCAAGCGGTGGTAGTCGAGACACTGAAAGTGAAAAACCTGCTGAAGAACCGGAAGCTGTCCAGGTACATTGCAGACGCAAGCTGGTTCAGCCTGATTCAAAAACTGGAATACAAGGCGAAGGAGCAGGGCAAACATCTGGTTAAAATAGACCAGTGGTTCGCCAGCTCCAAGACCTGCTCCTGCTGTGGGCACAAGGTAGACACCCTGCCGTTGTCGGTGCGTAACTGGTCGTGCCCTGCTTGTACAGTAGAGCTTGATCGCGACGTAAACGCCGCGATCAATATCCGCCAGCAGGGTGTTATCAAACTACGGGCCGAAGGACTGTCGGTTCCTGCCAATGGAGGCTTGCGTAAATCCGGCCACGCGCCGGTTGCTGCCTGAGAAGTTGGAAGCCTCTCCCGTCGGGCGGGGAGCAGTCACTGATTATGGTCAAATCTGTTTTAATTAAGGATTAAATCCTTTAGTAAAAACTCAATCAGCGCTTTTTGGGCGTGTAAACGATTTTCCGCTTCAGCAAATGCCACACAGCGAGGATCATCCATCATGGTGTCACTGACTTCTTCTCCACGATGGGCAGGTAAACAGTGCATAAAGAGCGCATCTTTATTGGCAAGATCCATCAGTGCTGGGTTCACCTGATACCCTTTAAATTCACGCATTCGCTGGCGTTGTTCATCTTCTTGTCCCATGGATGCCCAAACATCTGTCACAACAAGATCTGCTTTCTGAACAGCTTCTTCAGGCGAGTCCAGCAAGGTAATTCGATCCTGATTTGCTTCCACTAGTGACGCATTGGGTTCAAAACCAGTAGGGCAGGCTATATTCAGATGAAAGTCAAACTGACGTGCCGCATTAATATAGGAGTGACACATGTTGTTGCCATCACCTATCCATGCCACCGTACTACCTTGAATGCTTCCCCGAAATTCGTGAAAGGTTTGCATATCTGCAAGCAGTTGGCAGGGGTGATAGTCATCGGTTAAGGCGTTAATGACGGGTACCCGTGAGTGTGCTGCAAATGTTTCGACAAGTTCATGGCTAAAGGTACGAATCATCACGATATCAACCATAGATGAGATCACACGCGCACTGTCTTCGACTGGCTCGCCTCGTCCCAGTTGTGTATCTTTGGGTGATAAAAACATCGCATGTCCACCGAATTGCGCCATCCCTGCTTCGAAGGAGACGCGGGTTCGAGTCGATGCTTTTTCAAAGATCATTGCCATCACGCGGTTTTTCAAGGGCTCATATACAGCACCTTGATTACGCATCTGTTTGAGTTCAATCGCACGTTGTATTAACTGCTGAAGTTCATTAGAAGATAAATCTAGCAGTGTTAGAAAATGTCGTGTACTCATCATCTGTATTTGGGCTGTTGAATAGCCCTTTCCTGAGTCGGTTTTATTATGTTTTGATTAGCTAGCGGATTCGTCACCAGCATATACGCGAATTAAGCTGGAGACCGTATTCACCAGTAGATCCGCTTCACTTTGATTCATAATTAAAGGTGGAAGCATACGAACCACTTTGCCACCTCCGGTAATGTTTAAAAGAATCCCTTTAACTTTGGCTAATACGGCCAGTTCAGTACCTGCATCTGTCAGTTCAATACCGATCATGAGCCCTTTGCCACGAATCTCCTTGATATAGGGCTTGTCGGCTAGTTGAATATGAAAGCTATCTAAAATGTACTGCCCTAAAGAGGATGCATGCTGACACAGCTTATCTTGTTCGATGGTGTTAATGACCGCTAAGGCAGTCGCGCAGGCCAGGGGATTACCCCCATAGGTGGTACCGTGAGTTCCAGGGCCAAAAATTTCTGCTGCCTGACCGCGTGCTAGACATGCACCAATAGGAAAACCATTCCCTAGGCCTTTTGCTGTGGTTACCACGTCTGGCATGATGTTGCTGTGTTGATACGCAAAGTAACGTCCAGTTCGACCATTACCCGTTTGAACTTCATCCAGCATTAAAAGTAATTCGTGCTGATCACAAAGTTGACGAAGGCCCTCCAGATAATCCGGGTTAGGTACATGGATACCGCCTTCACCTTGAATAGGCTCAACAAAGATGGCAACAACGTTATTATTGTGGCGTAAAATCGTGTTAACTGCATCTAAGTCATTAAACGGAGCGCGAATAAAACCACTGACTAATGGCTCGAAGCCCGCTTGTGAAGATCGATTACCTGTAGCGCTGAGCGTGGCTAGTGTGCGTCCATGAAACGCGCTTTCCATGACGATGATAGCGGGTTTATCGATGCTACGAGTATGGCCGTAACGGCGTGCAATTTTGATGGCCGCTTCATTGGCTTCTGCGCCAGAGTTACCAAAAAACACATTATCCATGCCGGAAACCTGCGTCAGTTTCTCAGCTAGTTCTTGCTGTAGTGGGATGGTGTAGAGGTTAGAGCAATGAATAAGTTTCCCCGCTTGCTGGCAAATTGCTTCTGTTACTGCCGGATGCGCATGGCCTAAGCCGGTCACTGCGATACCACTCAGAGCGTCAAGATACTTATTGCCATCGGTATCGTATATCCACGCGCCCTTGCCATAATCAAAGGCTACCGATAGACGATTGTATGTATTCATTAGAGGTTGTATGGCCATTCAGCTTCTCTCCCTACAACGCAAAAAGGCAGCCAGAGCTGCCAAAAAAAGGAGCTATTCTAGGCGTTAGAGCCGCGTTTGGCAATTGACTTCTTTATAAATCAACGCTAGATGAGCTAAATCCTTGAGTAGGTATTGAAAATAAAGCTGTTAACCCCATAGTGTAAGTTGAACGCTTGGATTTACCTGACTATTTTAGTAGGGTAAAATAATGTTTTGGTTATGTTTAGTTAATAGTAAAAGGTGCTTCCATGAGTGTAGAAGATGTTATCAAAGAGCAGATCGAATCCAATGCTATTCTGCTTTATATGAAAGGTACACCACGTTTCCCTCAGTGTGGTTTCTCTGCACGTGCAACGGAAGCGTTAATGGGGTGTGGTGAGCGGTTCGCGTTTGTTAATATTTTGGATCATCCTGATATTCGCAGTGAGTTACCCAAGTATGCGAACTGGCCAACTTTTCCTCAACTGTGGATAAATGGGGAGTTGGTGGGTGGTTGCGATATTATTTGTGAAATGGCTGCAACCGGTGAGTTAGAAACTATGGTTAAAGCGGCATCAACTGATAATGCCTCAGACGCTTAACGCGTCTGAAGTACCAGATCCCAGCCGCCCATGTCTTTCCAGCGGTTGACGATCATGCAAAAAAGTTCTGCTGTTTTTAAGGTGTCGTAAAGTGCAGAGTGCGCTTTACGATTCTCAAATTTTATGCCCGCCACTTCACAGGCTTTCGCGAGTACGGTATGTCCGCAAGCCAATCCAGCCAGTGTGGCAGTATCAAAGGTTGAAAAAGGGTGGAAAGGGTTGCGCTTGATGCCGTTACGTTCAGCCGCCGCACAGACGAATCGGTGATCAAATGTTGCGTTGTGTCCGACTAAAATAGCCCGTTTACACCCCTGTGACTTCATCGACTTACGGATCGATTTGAATATCATTTCCAAGGCTTCTGCTTCAGAAATTGAATGACGGTTAGGGGACCAAGGATCAATGCCAGTAAATGCAAGTGCAGAAGCTTCTAGGTTTGCCCCCTCAAAAGGAGTTACATTTGCAGAGTGATGTCGTTCTGGTATCAGGTAGCCATTTTCGTCCATGGTTAAAATGACGGCGGCTATCTCCAATAGCGCATCAGTCTGGGCATTAAAACCGGCTGTTTCGACGTCAATCACTACGGGAAGATATCCGCGAAATCGATCTGCCATTAAACTCTTTTCATTGGGCTGGTCCAAAGAATGATATCCTTAACTGCTTTCCGGTGAATGTTGGGGTATTCTATCAGTGGTGGGTTGTCGAGTGAAATCTTGATAAGGTTAGTTGTAAGATAAAGCTTTGTTTCAAGTGGTCGACATATAAATCAGTTCATGACTCTGACAGGTGAAGGTTGCACGCCCTATGTTTGGACGTATGCTGTTCATATGCTTTTTATTACTCCCCTTGCAGTGGGTGCATTCGGTAACCTTCCGCGCCGCTGTTGATGGTGTTGAGTGGCTTGTAGAAGGATCCCCATTCGCCTGTCAGTTGATCCATCCTATCCCATCTTTTGGTGCTGCCTTATTTGAGCAAGAAGCCGGCGAAGATGTTGAGTTTAAGCTTAATCCCGCGCAAACACAGCAACTAAGAGGGAATGTCAGATTAATTGCGGAAGCTGCACCTTGGTCGCCTGGTATGGCACCCAGACGCATTACCGATGTACCGGTTCAACAAGGACAAGTGAGCGTAACCGGTGAACACGCAGCCAGTGTTCTTGCTGCATTGCATCAGGGTTTAATGCCGACATTTACTGGACAAAATTGGTATGGAAGTCATCAAACAGTCACTGTTAATGTTCTCTCCGTCAATTTTCAGTCTGCTTACGAAGAGTTTTTAGAGTGTTTGGTGCAACTGCTACCTGTCAACTATCGTCAGATTGCGCGTACCGCTGTGTTATTTCCTACTGCTGAACACCAGCTTTCTGATGCCACGCGGCGTCGTCTTGATCTTATTGCGCAATATGTGTTGACAGATGAGACTGTACAGCAGATTTTCGTCGATGGTCACACAGATAATGACGGTCGACGCTTGCTATTACGAGACTTGTCACAACGTCGAGCCGATGAAGTGACGCGCTATCTCGTCTCGCAAGGGGTCGATGAGTCGATGATCATCACGCGTTTTCATGGCGATCGTTATCCGGTTGTTGAAAATGATACCGCAGAAAATCGCCAACGTAACAGGCGTGTCACTATCCGTCTTGAACGTGATTGATTGATCACTTTTACAGTTTCGACAGGCTTTGCTAGGCAGGAAATTTGCCAATCTGCTATGATATACCTTTATTTTTAATCTTCGTTTATCTGCGGTTTTGTGAATCGTAGTTCGTTTACTCGGGAGCGTGTATATGTCCGACATCAACAAGGTTGTTCTAGCTTACTCAGGTGGCTTGGATACCTCTGTGATTGTGCGTTGGTTGCAAGATACTTATCAGTGCGAAGTGGTGACCTTTACGGCTGATATAGGTCAAGGTGAAGAAGTTGAACCTGCGCGTGCTAAAGCACAGGCGTTAGGTGTAAAAGAGATCTATATAGAAGATCTTCGCGAAGAATTTGTGCGTGATTATGTTTTCCCTATGTTCCGAGCGAATGCGATTTACGAAGGTGAATACCTGCTAGGTACGTCGATTGCTCGTCCACTGATTGCTAAGCGTTTAATTGAGATTGCAAACGAGACAGGCGCTGATGCGATTTCCCATGGTGCGACAGGTAAGGGTAACGACCAAGTACGGTTTGAGCTAGGTGCTTATGCACTCAAACCGGGTGTTAAAGTGATCGCTCCATGGCGTGAATGGGATTTAACGTCCCGCGAAACGCTGATGAAATATTGTGAAGAGCGTAATATCCCTGTTGATTTCAGCAATAAGAAAAAGAAATCTCCTTATTCAATGGATGCCAACTTGTTGCATATTTCCTATGAAGGTGATTTGTTAGAGGACCCATGGAATGAAGCAGAAGAAGAGATGTGGCGTTGGAGTGTCAGCCCAGAAGCCGCTCCAGACCAACCAACTTATCTCGAGTTGACTTACCAGCAGGGCGATATTGTCGCCATCAATGGTGAGCAGATGAGTCCAGCGACTGTATTGGAAACTTTAAACAAGATTGGTGGTGCTAACGGTATAGGTCGTCTAGATATCGTAGAAAACCGTTTTGTGGGTATGAAGTCACGTGGGTGCTATGAAACACCAGGTGGAACCATCATGATGAAGGCGCATCGTGGTATCGAATCACTTACATTAGACCGTGAAGCGGCACACTTAAAAGATGAATTGATGCCGCGCTATGCAAAACTGATCTATAACGGTTTCTGGTGGTCAGAAGAGCGCAAAATGCTTCAACAGATGATCGATTATTCGCAACGTCACGTAAACGGTGATGTTCGAGTGAAGCTATATAAGGGCAGTGTCAGTGTTGTGGGTCGTCGTTCGGCAGATAGTTTGTTTGATGAAAGCATTGCGACCTTTGAAGATGATGCAGGCTCTTATGACCAAAAAGATGCAGAAGGGTTTATTAAACTTAATGCGTTGCGTATGCGTATAGCGGCTAGTAAAGGTCGTAACTTCTGATTTATCATGCAGATAGTGTAACTAAGCCTGATCAGATAATTGCTGATCAGGCTTTATTTCTGTTAGCGGCTTCCTATCTTTTCTGAGTCAGTGTGATTGTTGCTTGGTTACCCACTGCCGACTCATCTGATCGAATACGGCTTGAGAGTAGTAATATGGCTCAAATTCATGCTATTTTTCAGATGGTTAATTAGAATTTTGGGCCATGACAGCACTTTTCTCTGATCAGACAGTTCTTATAGTAGAGAAGAATCTTGAAGAGTTAGCGCAACTCCGACAGATTTTGTCATCTATTGGTTTCCAAAAAATTGAGGTTGCCTCGTCAGTTAATATGGCGGCGAGCTTGCTTGCAGAAGTTCATGTCGATCTATGTATTTTAGTTTATGACTTGGGTCGTCAAGAACAAAATGGTCTGCAAGTTCTGCAACAATTGAAAGCGGCAGGCAAACCTATCTATTCGACCTGCTTCATGCTGGTTGTTGACCCTGAAAAAGTCAATCTGTTGATGGGATCGCCCGAGTTATCAGCAGACGGATATCTCTCCAAGCCTTACGATCAGCTTAAGATTCGAGCACAACTGGAAAAACAACTTCGTATCAAGCGGTGTATCGCGCAAATTGAACGGTTTCGTGATCAGGGTGCTTGGAATGAAGCATTAGCGGAATGTGATCGTATTCAGAAACAATTTCCAGCCTTGGGTGTGCTTATTTTCCGAATTAAAGGGCTGGTTTACTTAGAAAAACAACATTACCAAAAAGCCATGCAGGTGTTTGATCGTATTCGCCAAGCGCATGACAAACCTTGGGTTCATGTGGCGCTGGGTATCACAGCTTATGAGTCGACTGATTATAAGCGAGCGCGCAAAGAGATGAATCAGGTAATTGACGATCAGCAGGTGTGTCAAGAAGCCTATTTGGTTATGGCCAGAATACACTGGCTATGTGGTGAGCGTAATCAGTGTGTAACGCTTCTAAGAAAAGCGGTGATGTTGCAACCCACTATGCCCGTTTTGCAAGGTGAGTTGGGTAACCGTGCTGCTTTTGCAGAGGAGCTAAGCGTTGCTGTGGATGGGTTTCGTCAAGCGGTTCATCATGCGCGCCATACCGCGTTGCAAAATCCTGAATACTACTTTGGTTTAGTGCGTGTTATTCAACAAATGATTGCTGATAAACCTGATCGCAACAGCGACTTTATTCAAGAAGCGATTCGTGTTTTAGAGTCTGTTGTTCATGACTGTATGGATGACCCTGAAATACGCTTCAGAGCGCGCTTAATTGCTGCTGAGATTTACCGCGAAAATGGTGAGCATCAAAATGCTGATTTTGCCGCAGGTGATGCCTTAGCGCAGTTCCGCAAAATACCTTTACCAGCACAACTCAGCGGGGTTGACTTGCTGACCGATGGTTTAGAACCAACCCGATTCTCCACTGAAGCTCAGGAATTAAAGCAAGAGGTGTCTCGCTTAATGGCGTCGGTAGAGTGGGGCAAGTGTAACCTGAAGGGGATGCTTTCGTTTCGTCAAAAGTCGAAAGTTGATGCGTTTAAAGAGTTTGAACAGGCTTGGAATGCAGATCCAGGTAATCCTGGTGTTGGTCTAAATCTGTTGCAAACGGGTATAGAGTCGCTGAGACGCACCGTAGCACAACCTGATGTTGTAAAGCGCTGTGCTGAAATTGTGAATGCTTTACACTACGGAGGCTTAAGTGCAAAGCAACAACAGCGATACGCACTGTTAACTGAACGATTTAGTGAGTTGATCAAAGAAGCAGAGATTGCATAAGCGGCTTCAGATAGCTAAAATTTCGCGTTTCTTTGGTTCGGGTATCTATGAAATCTCATAAAATTCTACAAGCGCCAATTCCAATGCGATGGGTTGGCCCGCTTAACATCACCGGCCAGACTCTGAATGAAAAAGTCAGTGTGCCTTTGGCTACCTATGAAACACCGCTATGGCATTCGGTTGGCCGAGGTGCTCGAGTGTCCGTGTTAACCGATGGTATTCTGACCAGTGTAATAGATGAGCGGATGACACGCTCGGTGCTTCTGGAAGCTGACAACGCTATGGAAGCTCATCTGGCGTTGCAATCTATCAAGCAACGTGACATTGAACTCAATCAGGTGGTTGCCACTTCAAGCCGCTTTGCACGCTTAATTGATATGCACAGTCAAATTGTGGGTAATTTGATTTACTTGCGATTAGAGTTCACTACCGGAGATGCTTCAGGTCATAACATGGTGACCAATGCGGCAGACAAAATTATCCCTTGGATACTGCAACAATACCCCCAATTACGCTACAGCTCTATTTCCGCTAATTATTGCTCAGATAAAAAAGCGACTGCTGTCAATGGTATTTTGGGCCGTGGTAAATATGTTGTGAGTGAGATATTGATCTCTAGAGAGCTATGCGAACGTAAACTCAATACAACCCCTGAAAAAGTGGTGGAGTTGAACGTGCGTAAAAACTTGATCGGTACGCTCATTGCTGGTGGTGTCCGCAGTGCAAATGCTCATTATGCCAATATGTTGTTAGGTTTTTACTTGGCGACAGGTCAGGATGCCGCCAATATTATCGAGGGCTCTCAAGGTGTCGTGCATGCTGAAGTACGAGGTGATGATCTCTACTTTTCTTGCACCTTGCCCAACCTCATCGTGGGGAGTGTCGGCAATGGGAAGGGTATCGATTTTGTTGAAGAAAATCTGCGGCGTTTAGGTTGTCGAGAAGAGCGGAAAGCGGGTGAGAACGCTAGACGATTAGCTGCTATTTGTGCTGCTACTGTGCTCTGCGGTGAACTTTCGTTGTTGAGTGCTCAAACCAATCCAGGTGAGTTGATGGAAGCACATATACGTTTGGAACGTTCATGAACGATCAAACCAATAATCGAAAAATAGAACATATACAAGCGATCGAAAAGGATGCGCTGACGGATCGACAAGGAAACTGGTTTGACTCCATCGCTTTATTACATCGAGCATTGCCAGAGTTATCCTTAGATCAGATCGATCCCAGTTGTGTCTTTCTGAACAAGCACCTCAGTTTTCCACTTCTGATCTCTTCAATGACAGGTGGTGATCATCAACTTGTTCGGAAGATCAATAAAAACTTAGCGATAGCTGCTGAGCACTGTCAGGTAGCGATGGGAGTAGGTTCGCAGCGTGTCATGTTTAGCTCACCCGAAGCCAAGGAAAGTTTTGCTTTACGCAAATGGGCACCGAACGCACCGCTGATCGCTAATATTGGTGCAGTTCAACTTAACTATGGAATGACGTTGGAACAAATTCAACAAGCTATAGATGTCCTAGAGGCAGATGCGTTGTTTCTTCATTTAAATCCATTGCAAGAAGCGATTCAGCCTGAAGGTGATACCGATTTTAGTGGTCTAACCTGTGCTATAGGACAATTGCAATCTAAGTTATCCGTGCCCATCATACTCAAAGAAGTGGGCTCAGGTTTGTCGCCAGCAGATATACAGGCGGGTCTGCAGCAAAAGATTCGTTATTTTGATATCGCCGGTAGCGGTGGAACATCTTGGAGCCGAATTGAACATCATCGGCGTACCGATAAAGATGTTGATTTAGGTTTGAAATTTCAAGACTGGGGTATTCCGACCCCGCTAGCACTCAAGCTAGCTGAACCTTATCTAGACCAAGCGACACTGATCGCCAGTGGAGGGATTAGAGATGGGATTGATATGGCTAAATCTGTTATACTAGGCGCCTCGCTTTGTGGAGTGGCGGCGCCTTTGTTAAGGCCTGCAATGGAATCGGCGGACGCTGTCATCAGTGCCATTGAAAAACTACGCCGTGAATTTATTACCGCGATGTTTCTGCTCGGTACCCCAAATACTGCCGCACTGTTCAGGAACAAAGCGCTTATTGTCGAAAAGCGTTAAGGAATCCAACCGACTATGTCATTAGGTAGGTCAGTAGGTACGTCAGTAGGTATAGACGAGATCAGCTTTTATACATCCAGTTATTATTTGGATCTTCGTACCCTTGCGGAGCAACAACAGACTGATCCAGAAAAATACTATGTAGGTATTGGTCAAGAAAAAATGGGTATGGCTGCTCCCGATGAAGATATCGTCACGATGGCTGCCAATGCAGCCTTGCCGATTATTGAGCGTATTGGGCGCGAGGCTATCGATACCATTTTATTTGCGACAGAAACGGGTATTGACCAATCTAAGGCGGCGGGTGTGTATGTACACAGATTGCTTGACCTTCACTCAAACTGTCGAGTCGTAGAGCTTAAACAGGCCTGTTATAGTGCTACTGCAGCCTTACAGATGGCCTGTGCCTTAGTGGCACGTAGGCCAGAGAGTAAGGTGCTGGTCATCGCCTCGGATATAGCGCGTTATGATTTAGACACTCCGGGTGAGGCTACACAAGGGTGTGGTGCGGTTGCTATGTTGATCAGCCAAAATCCGCGTATCATGACAGTCTCGCCTGATGTAGGAAACTACACGGATGATGTCATGGATTTTTGGCGCCCTAATTATCGCAGTACAGCGCTTGTCGATGGTAAGTACTCAACAAAAATCTACCTTCGCTCATTAAAAAAAGCCTGGGAACACTTTAGTGAAGTCAGTTCACTGAACTTTAATGATTTTAGTTACTTTTGCTATCACCTCCCATTTAGTCGTATGGCTCAAAAAGCGCATCAGCACTTAGCCAAGCTCAATCGTTGTCCCCTAACATCAGAGCAGGTTGAGTTACAAATTGCAGATACCCTGAAATATAACCAGCTTATCGGTAATAGCTATACGGCCTCGATCTATATAGGGTTGTGTTCGTTACTCGATAATCGTGATGAAGATCTAGCCGGAAAACAGATAGGCTTTTTTAGTTACGGATCTGGGTGTGTCGCGGAGTTTTTTTCGGGGCAAATCCAAGCTGGTTATCAATCTCGTTTACATACAGATCGCCACCAAACCCTATTGTCCCGACGTCAAGAAGTGAGTTACGACGAATATCTTTCGTTATATCACTATCCTGATCCTCAACAGGGTGAAAGTCTGGATATCCCTAAAACAACTCAAGGGCGCTTTAGACTTGCGGCCATCACGCATCATAAACGTGAATATATTCCCTGCTAATGCGCGCTTCGGTAGCACCCGGTAAAGTTATTCTGACAGGAGAGCATGCTGTGGTGCATGGCGGCGCGGCACTTGCGATGGCTGTTGATCGCCATATCCGAGCGATCTTTGTTGAAGATCTCTCCGAGAGCCTACGCTGGAAAGACCCTCTGTCAGGTCAAGCGTTCGACGTTCGATCAGATCAATTAGCACCGCAAGTGGCCCGCATTGAAGATCGCTACGAGCAGTGGCACCAGGGGAAGTTGTCTATTCAGCAAATACTCCAGGACCCCTCAGACCTGTTTATTTACACTTTAGCCACTGCTATCCAAGACCGGCCTATGCCTACGGGCGATCTAACATGGCGCTCGGGGTTGCCAGTTGGTGCAGGCATGGGCTCTTCTGCTTCCTTTATTGCAATGATCTTAAAACTCTTTACAGATCCTACTTTAGCAACGTTGGATTTAATGCATCGGGTTCATTATTGTGAACGCCTTCAGCATGGAAAGGGAAGCCTGATCGACGCTTCCAGTGTCACCTTGGGGGGCATGGTTCGAGTTCAGCAGGGAAGCGTAGCGTGCATCAACCCTTCGCCCTTACTCGCCGACTTTTACTGGATTTTTACCGGCGCGCCTGAGTCTTCGACAGGTGAATGCGTTGCACATGTCAGTGAAAAGTTTGCTAAGGCTTCCATATGGGATGACTTTGCGAAGATTGAGTCAGCATGGCTTCACGTTTCTGATCAGGAGCGGTTGGAATTAATACAGCAAAATCATCGATTGCTCTGCGATTTAGGTGTAGTCCCTA
>SLCQ01000086.1 GCA_007125745.1 Nitrincola sp. | reverse complement strand
CATCATATTCAGCGTTTAATGATCACGGGTAATTTTTCACTGTTAACGGGCATTCATCCCGATGCCGTAGATCAGTGGTATCTGGGTATCTACATCGATGCCATAGAGTGGGTTGAGTTACCTAATACACGAGGGATGAGCCAGTTTGCTGACGGCGGACTTATTGCCAGTAAACCTTATGCCGCATCAGGTAACTACATTCATAAAATGAGTCATTACTGTAAAAAGTGTCATTATGATGTAAAAAAACGTTCAGGTGAGGGCAGTTGTCCATTTAATAGCTTCTATTGGTATTTTATTGACCAACATCAACAAGCTTTTGATGCTAATCCACGCATGGCATTTCCACTCAAGCATTGGAAGGGGCTTGAAGCAAGCAAAAAACAGGCTATCTTAGAGACTGCATCAGGCTATCTTGACAAGATAGATCAACTTTAAGGTATTAGGATTGAAAAATAGCCGCTTTCGGATACTCTTATACAGTTGTTAAGCCCATAAATTAAAAAATCAAAGTGCCCCTTAAATAAAAATTCCTATAGGAAATGCTATGAGTCATGTATTGCATCGCAGTCTCGTTCAACAATACCCAACCGCTGTTAAAGGAGAAGGTGTCTATATTTTAGATGCCCAACATAAACGCTATATCGATGCTTGTGGTGGTGCCGCCGTATCCTGTCTTGGTCATAGTGATCAAGCCGTCATTGATGCTATCAAAAATCAAGTAGATCAAATTGCGTATGCACATAGCTCATTTTTCACCACTCAACCCATGGAAGAATTGGCTGACTTTTTAGCATCTAAGTCGCCCGGAAATCTTAATTCAGTTTATTTTGTATCAGGCGGATCTGAGGCAGTTGAATCTGCCCTAAAGTTAGCTCGTCAGTATTACGTTGAGAAAGGTGAACCTGAGCGCAAACATATTATTGCGCGTCGTCAGAGTTATCACGGTAATACGCTAGGTGCCTTAGCCACTGGCGGTAACTTGTGGAGACGTCAACAATTTGAACCACTATTGATCAATATTCATCATTTAACCCCGTGTTATGCGTACCGTGAAAAGCTAGAGAAGGAAACTGATCATTCATTTGCGGAAAGGTTAGCCAACGAACTTGAAGACAAAATAGCGGAATTGGGTGCGGAAAATGTGATGGCATTTATTGCAGAACCCGTTGTTGGTGCAACCATGGGAGCAGTTCCACCCGTTGCTGATTATTTCAAACGTATGAGAGAAATATGTAATCGTCATGGAATTCTACTCATTGCTGATGAAGTGATGTGTGGTATGGGTAGAACAGGTGCTCTTTTTGCCAGTAGCCAAGAAGAGGTAGAACCCGATCTAATTTGTATTGCCAAGGGTCTAGGGGGTGGTTACCAACCCATAGGCGCAACGTTAGTCAGCGATAAAATTATTACCCAAATAAAAGAGGGATCCGGCTTTTTCCAACATGGCCATACTTACATTGGACATGCGACAGCTTGCGCCGCATCATTAGCGGTTCAACACCGAATTGAATCAGACAATCTTCTTGATAATGTCAACCGGATGGGTGAGCGACTTCAGCAAGCTTTGCTAGAAAGTTTAGGTGATCATCAACATATTGGAGATATACGTGGAAGAGGATTATTCCGCGGTATCGAACTCGTTAAAGATCGTCATACCAAAGAGCCTTTTGATGCGTCGATAAAGTTACATGCCAAGATAAAAGCAACTGCAATGCAACACGGACTGATGTGCTATCCGATGGGCGGCACCATCAATGGTAAAGATGGTGATCATATCTTGCTTGCACCACCGTTTATTATCAACGAAGACCATGTAGAAGAGATTGTAGATAAGCTAAGCCTATCGATTAACCAAGTTTTAAAAACCCTATAACAAGGAAAGCGGATGCAATCACGTTTAACTCAATTAAATTCTGACAACACCACACCGGAACAACAAAGGGTTCTGACTAAAATTTTGACAGGACCACGAGGTAACCTTGACGGTCCTTTCTTAGCCTGGGTTCACAGTCCTGAGCTAGCAGACCCAGCTCAGGAATTGGGTGCTTATTGCCGTTATCATTCACGTATACCCTTGCGTTTAAGTGAATTAGCTATCTTAACTACAGCTTCTTGTTGGCAGTCTCAAGCAGAATGGCAAATTCATGAACCCATTGCTCACCAAGCTGGAGTTAGCAAAGAGATTACAGAAGCGATTAGATTAGGTAATGAGCCCGTATTTGCAAGTGCCGATGAACAGCTGGTTTATCAATTGACCAAAGCTTTGTACGACACAAAACGCATACCTGATAGTTTATACAGTCAAGCAGTTGAACACTTTGGTGAATCCGCATTGGTCGATTTGATCGGCATTTTAGGCTACTACAGTTTAGTAGCAATGACGCTAAACGCATTTGAAGTAAGACGGAATACTGAACAAGCTTTACCTTTTCAGGAACCTTGATCACCTTCTTGTAACTGCCACTTTAACAGTGGCAGTTATTACTAGCTTATCTTCTCTATCGAATCAGTGGATCCGTCATAATTCCTTCATCTAGCCCTTCTGAACGACGTGGTGATCGTCCTTGTTGCATAGGATCAGTGCGCATATTTTCTAACATCCGATCACTCGTCACACCGACTGATCTTACTTGTACACGAATCGTTTCCTGTTCACCATCATCAAAATGCAGGGTTAAATTAAACCGACTTCCTGCCCTTTGTGTTCCTTTAATTCCTTCTAGCATTAGAAAGAGTGAAGAGTCATTCATACTGATCGGCACGGCAGTGGGTAGTTCAACTCTATCTAAATAGCTAATTCTCATTCTATTTGTACTTTGTGTTAGCGCTTGAATCGTCACTTGGCTGGCTATATCAGTAGATGCACCTACAAGAAAACGCGAAGTACCCGATAGATTGGTTAAGGTTACATAGACAGGTGCTTTATCTAAATCGGTAACTGCAAAAAATGGACTCCAAGCATTATCAGAATAGATTCTTGATGCCATAGAGGGGCTAGCAAACATCATCACTAGTAAAAAAATAGCGAATAAACGACTCACTCCACACATAGTGTTCTCCTCAATGATGGGGGATTTCCCTTATATTCGCTCATGATAGCCTAATTTTTCCACACTTCCCAATTCGATTTTAGTCGGTTGTTTTAACTTGATTTGTGGATAAGATCACAATATAACCACAGCTTATTCATAAAAAAACGCACAGATAGCACAAAAAATAGTTATACACATTTACTTGTGTGCAATATGTATATCTCTGCGGGAATATCTTGAGCATATAACTGTGAATAACATTACCTGTTGATAACTAGTGCTTTTATACACAACCTCTCGACAGGACAATGACACCCTAACATGCCTAATAATGACAAGGTTATCATAATACTAATATATTGATTTAAATTATGTTTTTATGGTTTTTAACAGAAAACATGGTCACTATATACAATCATAAATATAAAACTCT
>SLCQ01000251.1 GCA_007125745.1 Nitrincola sp. | reverse complement strand
GTGTAACTGGTATTTTTGAAATGCCCAATACCAATCCCTTAACGCTTTGGGAAGAGGACTTAAACGCAAAACTTAGTGCGGCTAAAAATAGAGCCTGGTGTCATTATGCGTTTTATATCGGTGGTTCATCTGTGAATGCTGATCACCTAGCATCACTGGAGCGCATGCCAGGGTGTGCTGGTGTTAAAGTATTCATGGGAAGTTCATTCGGGGATCTGTTAGCCGATGACGATGTAGTTTTAGAGCGAATTATCCGAAACGGTCAACGAAGAATGGCAGTTCACGCTGAAGATGAGTCGCGTTTACGGGCACGAAAACATTTAGTTGAAGGCAGTGCAGATGTCCGTTTGCATCCCTTCTGGCGTGATGTCGAGAGCGCCCTTATCGCCACGAAAAAGGTGGTGGGTTTGGCTAATCAGGCAAAGCGTCGATTACATTTATTACATGTGTCTACATCTGATGAAATGGATTTTCTTGCGCATCACAAACGTTGGGTCACTGTTGAGGTCACTCCCAATCATCTAAGTTTGTATGCGCCTGAATGCTATGAACGCCTTGGTTCTTTAGCGCAGATGAACCCACCTGTTAGAGAGAAACATCATCAAGAAGCGCTATGGAAGGCAATACAAATAGGCGTTGTGGATGTGATTGGAAGTGATCATGCTCCTCACACCCTAGCCGAGAAAAGTGGCGTTTATCCTGATAGTCCAAGTGGCATGACGGGCGTCCAAACTCTACTGCCCTTAATGTTGAATCATCTCAATGAAGGGCGATTATCACTGAGTCGCTTGGTGGATTTAACGAGCGCCGGTCCTAGTCGAATCTTCGGCATTTTAGGAAAAGGGCGGGTCGCACTCGGGTATGACGCTGATTTAACCATCGTGGACCTTTCGGCCAAGCGAGAGATATCGAATCGCTGGATTGCCAGTCGAAGCGCTTGGACACCATACGATGGTTTCTCAGTGACGGGTTGGCCCATTCATACCATTATTAATGGCCAAAGTGTGGTGTTAGACGAAGTCTTAGTAGGAGAGCCGATAGGGCAACCCTTTACTTTCTAAATAAGATTGTATCTCAAAATGTAATTATATAACATTACAATAAGATTATTCTAATTTAGATAGGTTTGAAAAAATGAAATATCTACCACCTAAGCCTTTGGCCATCGCCGTGGCGTGCTCCTTTACGTCTGTTGTCATGGCTCACGAAGGGCATGACCATTCGCATGATGTGACACTTCAACCACTTACCGTGACTTCTCAAGGGTTAAGTGGTGACATCGGTATTCGAGAGGTCAATACAGAACGCTTTAACGAAACTCAAGCTAACACCTTGCGAGATATGTTTCGGTTAGAACCCAGTGTTCAGGTAAATTCTGGTACGCGCAATGGTCAAAAACTCATTCTTCGTGGTATTGAGGATTTAAACCTGAATGTTCAACTGGATGGCGCCCGTCAAGGCGCTAATATTTTCCATCATCAAAGTCGGTTGATCATGGACCCCTTGTTATTTAAACAGGTTCAGGTAGATACAGGACCCGCGGCAGCTGATGCAGGACCGGGAGCATTAGGCGGAAGTGTTCGCTTTACCACCGTTGATGCGCAAGATTTACTTAGGCCTAATCAAACTACGGGTGCTAGGCTAGGCGCTGAATATGCATCAGCCGATCAAAGCAAAGGGGGTGTTGTTACCCTTTACCATCAAGCTAATGACTATTTGGGTTTACTTTTCCACACACGTTACACGGATTCCAATCAAATGCGTGTGGGTGGAGGTGATAAGTTAGAATCATCTGCAGGGGTTAAAAAGAACTTTTTTGTTAAAGCCAGTTTATTAGATTATCAGGACCATGATCTTCGTTTCAGTGCTGAGCATATCAGTAATACAGGTGGACAGTTGAGGGCTAACTTCCCCTGGCAAACGAATGAGGGAACAGTCCGCGCGATTGATGACCAAGAATTATCAAGAGAGAGTTATACTCTCAGCCATCGTTATAATCCCAATGATGAGTATGTTGATCTGAATACGACTCTCTATTTTAATGAAACTGAATTATCTGTGGCTATGCGAGGTGGTGAAGACTGGATTACACGCAGTCATGGCTTTGATGTGTTTAATCGAAGTAACCTTACCTTGGCTAATCAAACTCATCAGCTGACCTATGGCATCGATTACTTCTACGATAAGGGAATTCAAGTCGCGCAAGCTAATCGGTTTAATGAAACAGCACGCAATACCGGTGTCTACCTGCAGAATAGAACGACATTCGCTGAGCAATGGCATTTTTCAGCAGGCATTCGTGGGGACTTTTACAAATCTGTCTACGCTAATGATATTTCAACCTCAGGTAATGCCTTCTCGCCAAATCTATCACTTGAGTATGATGTGTTGTCGGGAGATACCGATTTAACCCTATTTGCAGGTTATGGTGAATCGATTCGAGGAGGTAAGTTAAATCAAGCGGGATGGTTAGATAAGTACACGAACGACTTCGTTTTAGCTGAGGGAGGAAAGCTCAAACCAGAAAGATCTAAGTTATCAGAAGCTGGGTTTAGATGGCATACACTTAATGCGATCACTCAAAATGATCATCTGGGATTTGACCTGACGTTTTTCAACACTCGCATTCATGACTATCAAGTGATTCCCGGTGAAGGTCCTCAGGGGAGAACACGCGAAATTTTCAATGCACCCGGTGTGATAAAAAGTCACGGGTATCAAATATCCAGCCATTGGGGTATCGAAAACCTGCTGTTTGATGTCAGTTATTTACATAATCGTGTAACAAACTATGATGGTCAACCTATGGATACATCGGGTGACTCAGCGCGAGTCGGTGCTTCATCTGGAGATCGACTGGTGTTAGATGCTCAATGGCAGGCGACGCCGAGTGTTTCGACCGGATATACCTTAACTCATGTGAGAAGCTTAGACCGTGTACCTCAAGGAAGACCTGAAAAACCCGGTTATACACTGCATGATATCCGTCTGACGTGGGAGCCCTATGGAAAGCAAGAGCAGTTTGTGGTCTATGCGGGTATCGACAACCTGTTTGATAAGCGCTATGCCGAACACACTACTGTGAGAATCACACAACCTAACGGAAATGAGCTGGCGACCTGGGAAGCTGGCAGAAACGTTAAGATTGGGTTGAATTACTTCTTCTAATCTATCCCTTGCTAAGATAAAGAGCCATTGTTATTTCAATGGCTCCATTGTTAGCTTAACGCAAGCTAAAACTCACCGGTAGTGTAATGACCAATTGATTTTGATTGATCGATGATGGAAAACTTGGCATGGGCGTAGCGCGTGTCAGCATCTCTAACACTTCTTGATCTAGCATCGCATGTCCACTGCTTCTTACAATACGTGAACTCAGCACCTGTCCCTGTCTGTTTATGGTGAACTCCACTTCAGCAACACCTTCACGGCGTTGTCTTCGGGCTGCCATAGGGTAACGTTTATGTTG
>SLCQ01000242.1 GCA_007125745.1 Nitrincola sp. | reverse complement strand
TAGGAGGTTGAAATGAAATGCATCATTTGCAAGCTGGGAGAAACCCAGCTAGGAACGACAACTGTTACGCTCAAAAGAGACAATGTCACATTAGTGGTTAAAAATGTCCTCGCCGAGGTATGTGAGGATTGTGGTGAGTATTATCTTAGTGATGAAGTATCTAAAAAAGTAATGACTATTGCTGAGCAAACTCTAAATTTTACAAAGGCTTCCATGCCATAAGTATCCATAAAACCTTGCTTACCCATCATCCGAATATACACACACATTCCAATTTGCTGCTAGCCCGTCTTCAGCTAAACAGTAGCGTTCAAAAAAGTTGCTGATCTCCTCACGTTGGCAGTGTGCTTCAAAACTTGCCATATCTTTCCAGATTTCATGAAACACGATAGGGAAGCTTTTCCCTTCGGCAAAAGGGCTTTGTATCTGTTTGGTGACAATGTATTGGATACAGCCATCTTCTCGCAATGTATTAGGTTCTAGAGACTGTAAGACTCGAAAAAGTTCTGCTTCTTTACCTTCTTTGGGAAGAAACTGGGCCGTGCAATAGACTTTTGATGACATGAGTTTTCCTTGTTAGACAGCGTTTAAATGAGTCTATCAGCTTCGGCTTGGACGCAAAAACAAATCTGCTATTTCTTCTTAAAACGTCCCAGTGCGATAACAGTTTACGATTCGAAAATCGGATAATTGCTTGGAACTAAAGTCTAATATAGGTAACTAAATATTAAATTTCTGATGGTTAAAAGAGTATGCAAGGTTTGCTAGAGGAGATGGTTAACGCTAAACCCGGTTTTTTATAAGAGGAGTGTCATTATGGACTTAAATGTTGCTAAAACACTTCAGCGTGAAGTGATACAAACGCATTACGAGCCAAAATCATTTGCTGATTGGGTTGCTTATCGTTTTGTAAAATTTATGCGATTTTTTGCAGATGTGTTTTTTAAAGGGCGTTATGGTCACAGAGCCGTGGTGTTAGAGACAGTTGCAGCTGTGCCTGGCATGGTGGGTGGTGCCTTACAGCATTTGCATTCTCTGCGTCGGCTGAAAGACGATGATGGTTGGATAAAGACGTTGCTAGATGAGGCTGAGAATGAACGGATGCACCTCATGACGTTTATTGAGGTTGCGCAACCGAATCGATTAGAGCGATTTCTGATAGTGCTTGCTCAGGGCGTTTTTTATAGCCTTTTTTTCGTGCTGTATCTGTGTTCTAGTAAAACAGCGTATCGAATCGTGGGTTATTTGGAGGAGGAAGCTGTTTACAGTTACACAGAGTACTTAGAGGGAATCGATAGCGGCCTTTATGAAAATGTCCCCGCGCCGAAGATCGCGATTGACTATTGGCGATTACCAGCAGATGCCAAACTTCGCGATGTCGTTTTAGCGGTTCGAGCAGACGAAGCTGGGCATCGTGACACCAATCATGAGTTTGCAGATCTGTTAGGGTAATTTGTTTTGTCGTTTCCGTCTTTCTTTGTTTTGGTACATGGCTTGGTCAGCTTGGTTAACCAAGGTATCAATGCCATGTTCCCACCGTTCTGTCCGCACTAATCCAATATTGGCAGAGATATGTATGGTGTGTGTCGATTTGAAAAGGGTCTTCATACGTCGCTACAGAGTGTTGGTATTGATAAAAAAAGTCGTAAAGGTGACTAAGCCTGCAACCAGGAAAAGAGCGATAACTCGAAAAAAAGAGTGCGAGGGAAGGTCATGTTTTTTGTATTGTCACCACATAAAATTTAGATAATTACCACTTCGGGGCAGCAAGTGCTGTTGATTGGCGTCATTTTTCGTTTGAGCCTCAAAGAAAATTGATTACTAATTAAGCTGCTTTTGATAAAAGACAAGATCTAGCCAGCGCTCAATATCCTTGATGCTTCTCGGCTGGTATTCATACAAGGCGGTCGTGTTTAGGATCGCATCGTTAAAGATATTCAGAATGCTATTGCCGTGCGTTTCAAAAGAGCATGGGATTAAGTTCATTGTTGGTTTCTGACACGATTGATCCGAGTCAGCTCTCTTCAGTTATGATAGGTTAAAGTAATGACAAGCTAGCAGGCTTCGCGGATAATATCCGCCCATGATAGATAATGCCGCGTTACTCCAGTCTGCTCGCCAATCATTAGCCGAAGTCTTTGGGTTTAGTCAGTTTAGGCAGCCTCAGGAAGAGGTTGTTGGTACCTTGCTGTCTGGTCAGGATGCGCTGGTGGTGATGCCTACAGGCGGCGGAAAATCTTTATGCTATCAACTTCCATCACTGGTACGAAGTGGCACAGGTATTGTCATTTCTCCCTTAATTGCCCTGATGCAAGATCAGGTCAGTGCACTGTCGCAACTGGGTATTAATGCCGGTTGTCTCAACTCATCCATTCCTTTTGAGCAACTTCAGGCAACGGAACATCAACTCCTGACCGGGCAATTAGACCTGCTTTATGTGGCACCCGAACGCCTGTTACAGCCGCGCACATTGAATCTGCTACAGCGTACAGAAGTTGCCCTATTTGCAATAGATGAAGCCCACTGTGTATCGCAATGGGGACATGATTTTCGTCCCGAATATATGCAGTTGGATCAACTGGCAACGCTTTTTCCCGGTGTGCCCAGAGTTGCGCTAACGGCAACCGCAGATGCAAGAACACGTGATGAGATTGTTCAGCGCTTAGCCCTGACCAATGCCAAGCGTTTTATTCAAGGCTTTGATCGCCCGAATATTCGCTATCGCATTGGACAAAAAGAGAAAGCACGAGATCAGCTACTTCGTTTTATTCGAACCGAACATGAGCAGGATGTGGGGGTCGTTTACTGTTTGTCGCGTAAGCGGGTGGAAGAAACCGCCGCCTGGTTATGTGAAAAGGGCTTCAATGCCTTGCCCTATCATGCGGGGTTATCTGCTGAACTGCGTCAGCATCATCAACACCGCTTTTTAACCGAAGAGCCGATCATCATGGTGGCCACTATCGCGTTCGGTATGGGTATCGATAAGCCCAATGTGCGTTTTGTGGCTCACTTAGACTTGCCTCGATCTATTGAAGCCTACTATCAAGAAACCGGTCGGGCAGGGCGTGATGGTTTACCGGCCGACGCTTGGATGGTGTATGGCTTGCAAGATGTATTGTTTCTGCGTCAGATGCTGGAAAGCTCTCAAGCAGAAGATCGCTATAAACAGGTGGAGCGGCAAAAACTGGAAGCGATGCTGGGTCTGTGTGAAATCACCAGTTGTCGCCGTCAGGTGTTACTCAGTTACTTTGGTGAGCCGGAGCATCCCCCTTGTGGAAACTGCGATACTTGTCTTGAACCTGTACCCGTTTGGGATGGTACCGACGCCGCTCGTAAAGCGCTATCAGCCGTGTATCGAAGTGGTCAGCGCTTTGGCGTTATTCATGTGGTGGATATTCTACTCGGTCAGTCCACTGAAAAAGTATTACAGAATCAGCACCAAAAACTCAGTACCTTTGGTATCGGTAAAGAGCTGGATAAAAATCAGT
>SLCQ01000110.1 GCA_007125745.1 Nitrincola sp. | reverse complement strand
TGTGGTAAATTAGAGTTTCATGATACTCGTAACTTACTGTTTTTAATGGATAAACGAGAGTAATTTTTGATTGGCGGTCAGGGAGGGATTCGAACCCTCGATACGTTGCCGTATACACACTTTCCAGGCGTGCTCCTTCGACCACTCGGACACCTGACCGTTTTGCAGGCGCGTATATTAACAGACTTGCTTTAAATCACAAGAGGAAATCCTGTCTATATCCGCTATAATCGCCGCCATTAGGGTTAAATATGCCGGTAGTGTTGGAGATTACTTATGTTGCTAGCCGTGGTGGCTATTGTTTTCGGGTTAGCCTTGTTAGTGTGGAGTGCAGACCGTTTTATTGATGGTGCCGCCGCCACTGCCCACTATCTTGGTGTGCCTACACTGCTGATCGGTATGGTGATCATCGGTTTTGGTACATCGGCGCCTGAACTGTTTATCTCAGCACTATCGGCAAGCCAAGGTAATCCAGGGCTCGCATTGGGAAATGGATATGGCTCTAACATTGCTAATATTGGACTCATTCTCGGTTTGACTGCAGTGTTAAGCCCCATTCTGGTTAAAGCGTCGGTGTTACGAAAAGAGCTTCCCATACTGGCCGCAATCACGCTGTTATCGGGTTTACTGATGATCAATGGTGAGATTTCTCGACTGGATGCGACCATTATGCTTCTGGTTTTCACTGGCATTATGGGATGGAGCATTCGACAGGGTTTGAAAGGCCGTGCTGACCCTATCATCGGTTCAACTGATGAGCTAGATACAGATCAGATGAGCTTAAAGCAAGCGATTATCTGGTTGTTGGTAGGTTTACTGTTGCTCATGATAAGCTCCAGAGCTTTAGTATGGGGCGCGGTTGAAGTTGCTACCTCCTTGGGTGTCAGCGACCTTATTATTGGATTAACCATTGTGGCGATCGGTACGTCATTACCAGAATTGGCATCCGCATTCGCATCCATCAAAAAGGGAGAGCATGATTTAGCTATTGGTAATGTGATTGGCTCTAATCTGTTTAACACCCTAGCAGTCGTAGGGTTGGCAGGTGTAATTCATCCTTTAGCGGTAGACCCTGAATTACTGTCTCGTGATTGGCCTGTTATGGCCGCTTTGACTGCCGCATTATTTGTGATGGGTTATGGATATAAGGATCGAATTGGCCAGATCAATCGTGTTGAAGGGGCCATTTTGCTGTTTGTCTTTATCAGTTATACCACTTACCTACTTTATACTTTGTCTCAGGTTGCGGGGTTATCCGCATGATGGCGTTTTTTTTGTAAAGAAACATCCTGCACAGGCACTGGATGACCCATTAGATAGCCTTGTACGCTGTCGCATCCGTTAGCTTTCAAGAAGCGTCGTTGCTGGTCGGTTTCAACACCTTCTGCCACGACTTCAATATTTAAGCTTTTACCTAACGCAATAACAGTGAGGATGATCGCTTCATCCCGAGGGTTGGTCCCTATATCGCGTGTAAAGCTGTAATCAATTTTTAGTCGATCAAGGGGTAACTGTTTAAGTCGATTTAGAGATGAATAACCGGTACCAAAATCATCGATGGCCAGACGATAACCTTCTTCTCTTAATTGGTTGAGTTTAAGAATAGTGTAATCAGGGTCTTGCATGATGACACCTTCTGTTATCTCAAGTTCTATCTGTCCATGCACTATGCCAAATCGGTCAACAATTGCGTTGATATGCTGTATAAAATCAGCTTCCAACAGCTGTTTTGGAGAGATATTAATCGCCACTGGTGGCACCATGAGGCCTTGCTCTTGCCATAGCACAATTTGTTGACAGGCCAGCTCAATAATTTGCCAACCTAATGGCACGATTAAGTTAGTTTCTTCGGCTAAGGGGATAAAGGCGCCAGGCATCATCAGCCCTTTTTCAGGATGATGCCAACGAATTAACACCTCTAATCCGCAGATTTCTTCATTCAACAGTGAGAATTGAGGTTGAAAATGCAGTTGAAGCTGATCTGTCGTGATAGCAACGCGTAAATCCTGTTCCAACTGAAAAGAGGTTAAGGCTTCTTCGGTTAACTCAGTACTGTATACTTCTATGCAATTTTTACCTTGAGCTTTGGCTTTATACATCGCCGTGTCAGCAAATTTAATCAAGGTATCCAAGTCTTTAGCCTGATCAGGAAAGTGGCTGATACCAATGCTACAGGTCATTTGAAGCTTATGCCCTTCTATCTGAAGCGGAATGGTGCACAAGTTTAAAAACCGTTCGGCTTCAGCAGTGCCTCTGTCAATATCCCCATGAACCATTAAGATAAACTCATCCCCACCTGTTCTAAAAAGTTCACAGCCGCTGACCATGCGCTTTTCTAGATTGTGGGACATCTGTTGTAACAACTTATCACCTACCTGATGACCTAAGCTGTCATTGATCATTTTAAATCTATCTAAATCAATAAAAAGTAAACTGAAGGGTTCCGGTGGGGATCGATCAATATACTCGGAAGCTCTTTCCATCAGCATGTAGCGATTGGGTAACCCTGTCAGCAGATCATGCCGGGCTTGATGAGCCAAGGTTTTAGTTTGACTGTTGACTAAATCGGTTAATAAGCGCTCACGATCATGCATACTCAGGACTAACAAAGATCCCATACAGCCAACAATGACAAGCAAAGTCTGCATCAACTGCGCATTGCTGGCATGGTTCATGGCAAAATAGGTGGATCCTGCTTTCGCCTCTACTATCCAGGTTTGTTGCGCAATATTGACCGTAAACAGCTCACTCAAGCTATGAGCACTGGGAATAAACCTCTGATTATAAAAGAAGGGCTCATCACTACCTTGTTCGTAAAAAGTAAAAGTAATGTGGCCCACACCGGACTGCTCCAGTGCCGCATTAAACATACGTTGCACGGTAAACACCCCAACCATAAATCCTGTGAGCTGTTTATTTCCAATTAATGGATTATGCTGATCCAGCAGTTTATACACTGGGTGAAGTATCAACATACCCGGTTCGTCGGGCGCTTGCGTCAGATTCAAAATCTGCGTGACTATGGGGCGCCCCTCTTCCTGAGCTTTTATAACCCAGCGTCGTCGATCATCGATGGATAGTAGATTAAAGCCCAACGCAGGGCGGTTATATTCTATTGGCTCTACAAATTGGACTGGGATCAGTGGGTCATCTGGATAGAGAGAGTCGCCATAGATACTAAAATCTGGAATATTTAAGAGTTGGCGCGTTTCGCGTTCAAAATCATCCCTTTCTTCTGGTAGAACAATAGGGTCCCATGAATATGCCAATACTGAAGGATTGTCTTCTTGAATGGCTAACACCATACTTCTGAATTCTGCTGGATCGGCATCGACAGGACCTGAAAAAGCTTGCCCCAAGGCGCTTAAGTCGGCAAAGTTTTGCTGAACAATTGCCTGTAACTGTGCATCAAGTACTCTAACGTCTTGTTCAAAATTACGTTTAAATTGCTGGAAAAGGTGGGTCAAAAAAAGCTGATTAATCATCAAAACGATGACAATCACCATTGAGAGTTGCAGAATTAAGCGTATATGACGCTGAGGTCTTTTCTTACCAAACAGCTCAAATACAGCCAATACTAAGGGTGTGACAATGATGGCACCAAATGCATCTCCCATCCACCAGCTAAGCCAGTCATTCCAAAAACCCGCACTTCCTTGACTGTCAGATAAAAGATAAATAGTGGAGCTACCTATCGTCGCACTAACCACACAGGTTAAGAATCCGGCAAAGAGTATAAATTTCAGTAGCCCTTGTACACTTTGTGGTCGTAACGGATGAGCATGATAACGGTTGATGAGGTTGCTGGCCAAAAATGCATGGAGTGTTGCCCCGGTTGCGATAGCAAGCGCTGTTAAGACAAGACTGAGTGAAAAGTTGTTTGAAACACTGAAAGGTAACCAGAGGTTAAACAGCAAGTTTCCTAAGAAAACACCTGGCAATAACGTTCCACCAAATCGGATAACAGCCGCCAAACCAATGCCCGCCGGTATCCACAAAGGTACAATTTGATCATGTAATCCAGTGCCAGCAACAACAAATGCAGAGATAGCATAAGCTAGCGCCAACAACATTATTGCCAATAAGCTTTTTAAAATTTTCAAGGCAAATCCTTAGGTTCGGAGATACTACAGCCTTTAATCCACTCATGTTAAAAGAAGATTGAGTCTATTCAAAGAGCAATCACGAAAATAGTGCCAATAGATTACACTCTATTCAAAAAAAGAACACTGATTCTAGTCACCAGTCAAAGCCATCATTTCCTGCGCCCAAGCCACGCTCGCTAGATAATCCTTATTGAGTGCTTCAACTTGTTTTAAAGAACGTTGTTCCATTTGTGCATTTTCAAATGATTCTATCAGTTTAACTACTTTACCCAGCTCACCCTTTTTCACTAACAGCCCATCCACAATTTCATCATCAAGACCTGCTTCATTCAGAAGTTTTTGTAGCTCTATCCCTTCTAATTGGTCCATCATGGAAAACAAGCCACCAGTAAAAGCAACTTCTGGTTCAAGATATTGAGAACGACTTGCCAACAACTTAGCCAGATGCGCTCTGACCAGGAGTTTAAACACCATGAGTCGCTTAATCGGCTGGTTATCTGCCAGTAAAAGCGTTGCTGTTAAGGCTCTAATTTTTTCAAATCCGAGGAGCATAACAGCCTGACTGATACTTTTAATCTTGTTAGCTCGGCGCTCAGATGCAGAGTTCACGCGTTTAAATAATAGATGACATAAATGCGGGTCTTGTGCAATTAATGATTCAATTTTAGAGACTTCAGTATCGCTATCGTATAAAAGTCGAATTAATTTTAAATCTGCTGGGCGGTTACCTTGGCGTTTACTCACGTTAGATTGAAACTGTTGTGGCAACCCATAGAAAAAGCCTTGTAACAGATCGCACCCTGCATTCATAGACATATTCAACAAATCTGAATTTTCAATATAGCTTGCTAAAACGAGCTTGCCAGATTCTTGAAATTGCTTTACAACGTTAAAAGATGCTTTTTCTCTGACATCAATTTTAACAATATTTATCAGATCTAATAAGGCTTGGCCATAGCGTGACAATTGCTGATACGAAGCAGATATTTGATAGCCTTTTTCATAAACGCTTTTTAGCTCCGTCCATAACAACGGACTGATATCAGTGTCAGGAAGTTCAATGACAACCTGCTCAACAGGTAAGGGTAATAAATCAGGATTAGCAAGCCAGTCTGCAGAAACGTTTAAATACAGAAGGCGCTGCCCAACAAGACCTTGAAGCCCAATTTCATAGAATGCAGTGCTACATGCTCGTGCCGTTGCAAGAACAGGGTCCGTTATATCTGCCGTTAACGCGCCACCATGAGCTCTATATAATAACTCATCTGCAACATGTTTAAATTGGCGATCACATATAGGGTGAAGCGCGATACAATAGCGCGCATCATTCGTAGAAAGGTTGTGTGTATTCAACATTAATTCTCAAGGCGCTTTTGAAGCTGAGGTAAAAGCTGGTTAATGGCGGTTTGAAGTTCTTGCAATAAACCTTCGCACCCATCTTGTTTTTTTGCGGCTTGTTCCAAGTTCAGTGCGGCAGTCGTTGCTGGTTGCGCACAAAAGGTTGCTAGCAAACCTTTCAGTGTGTGCGCCGTTCGAGCCGCACTCATATACTCCTGTTGTGCTAATTCTTGCTGAAGGCTATCCATATATTCTGGTACTTCTTGAAGAAACATTTCCAGTACGGAAAGCAATAGCTCTTCTTCCCCACCGATCATTTCAAGTGAAGACTCCCAGTCATAAAGGGGTAATTCATGGTTTGACATAATATCGCTCTTGTCAGATGTATGTTGATTTAAGATGGAGTTTTGATCATCAGCATCGTATTCATCCAATGCCATCATCATGTCATCAAGTGATAAGTCCATAAATTCCTCAGGTTGAGTTGCTTTCCCAAACTCTTTTATCATCTGATTCATTTCACTAAACAACAAATCAGGCCGAACTGGCTTAGTAACATACCCATCCATCCCGGCTTCAAGATATATTTCTTTATCACCCTGCATGGCATTAGCCGTCATTGCAATGATCGGTACTTTTTTTAACCCTCTGCCAACTTCAAATTCACGAATCTTCTGAGTAGCCTCGATACCATCCATTTCAGGCATCATAATATCCATCAATATTAAGTCTACACGGTGCGTTTTGAAGATACGTAAGGCTTCTTGACCATTCGGTGCTAATAGAACATTTATGTTCTTCTTTTCTAACAACTTCAGCGCTACTCGCTGATTAATTGGATTATCTTCAGCCAGTAATACTTTGAGTCCATCAAGAGGGTCAGAGGGCGGAGATTCCAGTCCGTTTTGCCGCTTTCGCTCTAGCACAAACAACTGTTCTTTGAGCGCTTGCCTCAACTCTTTTAATGTGATGGGTTTCGTCAAATACCCTGAAAGATTTAATTCTTTGCAACGCTGTGAATCACCCGATATCGCAGAAGAGGTTAAAATTAGCGCGCGCGTATGTGTTAATAATCCTTCATTTCGTAGTTTTTCAATGACGTTGAATCCACTCATACCCGGCATCCAAGCATCCATCAATACCAAGCTGAAAGGCTTATTTTGTTGTATCGCTTTCTGTATCGTGTATATGGATTCAGGTCCTGATGCAGACACTTCGTAGTCAACACCGATTTTTTGAAGCATCGCAGAGATGACACGTCGATTAATTGCCTCATCATCGACTAACAATACTTTTTGTTCAGCCATATTTATATCCACAAAACCGATTTCTTCTGGCTGAGTTGCTAGTGGAAGTGGTATCTGACACTGAAATGTAGATCCCTCGCCTAACTGGCTGTCGACAGAAACAGAACCGCCCATCTTTTCAACAAGTTGGCGAGTTATAGATAACCCTAATCCGGTACCTTCATACTTACGATTTTTTGCGCCATCGACCTGCTCAAAAGGGTTAAAGACATAGGGTAAATGCTCTTCAGGTATACCAATTCCAGTATCCTTAACACTGAACTGAAAGTAGGGAACGGTAGCATCGGAATGATAAGTGACCTGTAACATGACCTCACCTTGCTCGGTGAATTTAATGGCATTACCTAGCAAATTGGTCATAATTTGGCGTAAACGGCTAGCATCAGCTTGTACAAACTGAGGTAAATTCTCTGAGAAATCGTAATGAATATGAAGGTTTTTGGCCCATGCTCGCGTAGCTAAGGCTTTTACTGAAAGCCCCACCAAGTCAATTAAATCCACTATTTCAATTTGCAAGTCAAGCTTACCTGCTTCTATTTTAGAAATATCTAGAATATGATTAATTATTTCCAGCAAGTTTGTCGCTGATAGTTTTGCTAAATCAAGATGTTCACGTTGCTCTTTGTCTAGATGTGTTTCTAAAACAAGATCCAGCATCCCAATGACGCCATTCATGGGCGTTCTGATCTCATGACTCATATTTGCCAAAAACTGACTCTTGGCCAGATTGGCAGCCTCGGCAGCTCTAATCTGTTGCTGTAAAGCCTCTTCGTATCGACAGGCCAATGCCGCTCCAGCAAGCTTTGACATCAATTTCTGTAGTGAAGCGATTAAATCAGATGAAAGCGGTTGATCCCCTTTTTGTAGCAGTAATATTCCAAAGTTGGGTAGATTAAATACGTAACAATAGGGGCTATGATCGTCATAACGAAAAGGCATGTCTTTAAGGAAACTAGCCAGCTTTAAACGATCATTAGGTAGGTTGATCTTTTCTAAGAGCTGTAGGGTATTTGGGTGCTGGCAAAAGCGCCTAGGTAAACTAATGACTGTTTCCCAATTCAGTTCCATAGAACACAGATCTTGATCAGGATGATATTCCTGTTCGAAACTCAGTACTGTACAACCATTTGCATTCAACACCCGCATCAATGTTGACGTACACTGTCGCATCATCTCTTTTAGTTGCAAACTGTTACCTATCGACAAAGCGATTTCGTACAGCAACTCAGTTTCATTTATCTGGCTCAAGAAGCTTAACTCTCTATCGATTCAATTATCAGGTCTTAGAAGGATCTGAGAGCAAACCAAGCACGGCGGTTTTATTGTAGAACTCTAAATAATCACTGCCGGTATTGGCTATTTCCCCCAAGGTTAATGCACCAAACATGGGATAATCCCCTGAAACTTGAGAAAACTCATCCAAAATACGCTCTTCCATAAACAGCACTCGTGAGATGCAGTCTATAAAGCATGCCATGCCCGGGTTACCTTGAGAGGTCTCTTTAAATGCTTCCGTTGCACGATAATGTGCTTCACCTGCAGCGTTAATTAAACTCTCCGGGGTACCATTTAAGATTCGTACAAAACTTCCCTCTGGCACTTCGCCAACGCAGATCATTCCCGTGCCATCTTTTAACATCAGAGGATCGCGAACAATCACCTCAGTATCCAGCTTACTGATTCCAAAGGGATAGGATTTGGCTATATCGAAAAAGTTATCATTATTGAAGGTTTGCCCACTGTGTCGCTCAACCAGTTCACGATAGACTTCAAACGCCGGTTTCCAGTCTAAACTAATAACATGATTTTTATTGGACTCAGTGACTTTAAAAGGTTCACTGATGGGTGCCCAACCGTGTGAAACACCAATACCGCTGGACACGGGCAAGCGCACTAATAGCGCAACATCCTGAAGCACACCTTTGGGGGTAATCAAGCAAGGTCTTTGAACAAAACTTAAGGAACCCGCACCGCCACCAATATAGTTTTGTTCCAGCCCAAAGTTCATGAATACGGTCTCAATAAAGGTAGCGATGCAAGTCGCTAAACCATCCACAAAAACCAGTTGGGTGGCGGGCCCTTCCAGAGTTTCCCAATGATCTGCCAGTTCTGCCAAGGGAGTATCAAAATCAGCATCAATATTGCTCAGTTGCTCTACCACGGCCCATTCAATGGGTGATGACAGAGTCACGATCAAAGTGCCTTGAGTATAGTTTTTACCCTCGTGAATGATCTGAGGAAAAATACCACCCACCAAGGTTAATGGACTCGTGTTTAATACTGGATCTAATACTTCAGGTGTCCATCCATTTTCATCACCCGCCAATACGATAGCGGAGTGAATACTCGTGTTCGAAGATAACTCGTCTAACTGTTGCGAAAGCGCTTCAATCGATGGATCTGTCAAAAAATAGATATTCAAAGTTCTTCTCCCAGCCCATTAGAGGCGATTATCTGTGGAACAGTTATAGTTATCGACCAACTGGAGCAGTTGTTCTGGTTCAACAGGTGGCGAAATCAGATACCCTTGAATTTCAGAAGCTCCCAAAGCATCGATGTAATCGCGTTGACGTTGTGTTTCAACACCCTCTGCGATCGTTGTCAAACCAATACCATGACACAATGAGGTTAACGCTCTTACGATCGCACGATCACTTCTACCACGTGTTATATCTTTTACAAATGCGCGGTCAATCTTGAGAGTGTTAAGTGGAAATCGAAGCAAATACTCCAATGATGAAAAGCCAATACCAAAATCGTCAATTGCAATTTTACACCCCATATGTCGAAAACGGTGCAACACCTCAATGGTAGCTTCAGGGTTATGCATTGCAAGACTTTCGGTGATCTCCAGTTCTAACAAATCTGATTGAATAGCCGTTCTTTTAAGTATTGCTTGAACTTTTGACACTAAGTCTGATTGCTCAAACTGTGCAGGTGATAAATTAACCCCCATACGCAAGGTATAACCTTGCTGTTGCCATTCAACTTGCTGACGACAGGCTTCTTCTAAAATCCAATCACCTAACTCATTAATTAAGCCTAACTCCTCAAGAATAGGTATAAAGCGGAAGGGTGGTACAGATTCACCTGTTGGATGACGCCAACGAAGAAGAGCTTCTACACCAACGACTCGATCACTGCTCAAATCAACTTGAGGCTGATAGACCAAGAAAAATTGTTTTTGCTCAACGGCAATACGCAAGTCAGATTCTAACTTCAAACGGTTTTGTAGCGTGTCATCTTGATCATCACTGTAAATCGCTAAGGTAATATTGGCGGTTGGCTTTTGTAAACGTTGCGTACGGTTAGCCATACTCATCAACTCAGTAGATGAGAGGCTATGCAGTGGCGCTATGCTCATACCAACCGTAAAGGTCAAATAGATTTCCCTGTCTGCTAATAACCAAGGCCTATTAAGGTGACTGAACCATTCGTTCACTAATAAGACAATCTGTTGCTGAGGAGTTTGATGATCCAACTCTATACGCCACGCAAACATTCCACCATCAAGACGTCCTATAAAACTATTCATGGGTGCATGACTTTTTAAATGTGTTGCTAATCGAACTAATAGTTGATCGGCTATATCAATACCATAGGTTTCAGTAATTTGTTGGAAGCGAAGCACTTCAATGACACCGACAACTAAGCAATCTTTTTCCGTTAGCTGTTCTAAACACTCATCCAAGTCACGATTGAATAATTTTCTATTTGGAAGACCTGTTATCGAATCATGTAATGCAAGATAGTTTGCCTGTTGCTCAAGACGTCTTTGCGAGGTGACATCCTGCACGGCACCGACGAACATCTTTTGCTGTCTATCCATTTGTCCTACAATCTTGAGCAGATACTCCTGCTTGGTACCTGGCGAACGGACTTCTATTTCAAACTTATCACCGGATGCTAATGCATTGTCAACTATGCTTACTAGGCGTTGACGATCCGCCTCATGGATGATCTGCACAGCTGCTTCAAAGCTAGATGGCAAGGCTTCGACCCAGTGAAAAAGGGCTTTAGAGTCCTCAGACCATCGAATTTCATTGGTAGCAGTATCTAATTCCCAAAAAGCCAGCCCTGCCAACACGCGTGCTGTTTCTTGCAGGTTCGTAACCCTGCGTAGATCTCTTTCCCGTTTAGCATCTCGTAACGCATAGCGAATACGCTGGTGAAGTAGGGGAAAGTTGATAGGCTTAGGAAAAAAATCGTTTGCTCCTACGTCAAACGCGCGCTCAATTGATTCTAGTTCATTGTCAGCAGTCAGCATCAATATGGGTGTTGAAATGGAGGATTCATGTTTCCGTATTCTCTGAATGGCATCATAACCATTCATCACCGGCATATTCACATCCATCAGCACGAGATCAGGTCGCTCTTTTTCAAACATAGCAACCCCCTCTTCACCCTGGGTCGCTTCAATAATCTCAAAGCCCCTGGAACCTAGATAGCCTTTAAGCTTCATACGCTCAATGCGAGAATCATCCACCATTAAGATACGTACAGGCGTATTAGTCATCTAATCTTGACCTCCTGACAGCGTCAAGGACTGCATCCAGTTCAGTTAACTTAACGGGTTTACCAAGATGACCATTCATTCCAGCCTTCATACAGGCTTCTTTATCAGCAGGAAGCACATTAGCAGTCATCGCAAAAATTGGGATGGGGTGTCGTCCTTCTTTATGCTCGTTAGCACGAATATGCGTTGCAGCTTCTACTCCACCCATCACTGGCATCTGCATATCCATTAAAATTAAATCAAAAGCGTGGTCGTGACAAAGATCTACCGCTATTTGACCCTGCTCTGCTAGCGTGACTTGATGACCACGTTTTGTCAGCAGTGTAGAGATCAGCTTTTGATTTACCTTGTTATCTTCTACCAGCAGAATACTCAGAGCACGCTGATTTTCTATCACTAAATCTGTATCAAGTGCCGGTTTACACTCCAGAGGATCTAACACCTTTGCGGGCAGATTGACCCAGAAATAACTACCTTGGTTTTCTTCACTTTCTAAACCTATGTTACCCTGCATCAACTCGACCAGTTTGACTGTAATTGCTAAGCCTAACCCCGTCCCTCCAAAGCGCCGGGTTGTGGTATCGTCTGCTTGTGAGAACGCTTGAAAAATATGTTGTTGCTGTGCTTTGGGAATACCGATTCCTTGATCTTTAACGCCCAATAACAGCAACCCTTCTCGCTCATTATGGGCACGCCAGTCAACCGTGACATGTACCTCACCTTGAGCGGTAAATTTAACTGCATTGTCACAAATATTGACCAGAACTTGTCGTACACGAATCGGATCAATTTCACACCAATCAGGTAAACTCGGATCAAGATCGACGCGTAAAGTGATTCCTTTTTTCTCAGCCAACATCTCTGCAGGTTTTAAGCACTGAATCAGAAATACTTTGATTTCCGTTGCAGCAGGTGAGATCTGTAGCTTCCCGGCGTCCATTTTGGAGAAGTCCAAAATATCATTTAATATTGCCAATAAGGACTCTGCTGAAGACTTAACTACTTCTAAATAATCTCTTTGCGATGCTGTCAACTCAGTGTCTAACGCTAAATCTGTCATACCTATAATGCCAGTCATCGGAGTGCGTATTTCGTGACTCATATTGGCTAAAAACTGACTTTTAGCTTCATTGGCCTCTACTGCATCTTTACGCGCATCTTCGAGAGTTTGATTAAGCGCATTCAGCTCGTCATTGCGTTGTTTCAGGTCTTCTTCGAGTTGTTTCTGTTGTGTGATATCCGTTCGGATTGAGATGAATCGATCAATTTTTCCATCCGCATTGTAAAGCGGCATGATTGTCGCTTTAACCCAGTAGTAGAGTCCTTGTTTATTGATATTCTTAATTTCTCCATGCCACACATCACCTCTACTAATGACTTTCCATAGATGCTCAAACATCTTCTCTGAATGAAATCCACTATTAATAATACGATGATTTTTACCTATAAGCTCTTCGTTTTCATACCCAGAAATATTTTTAAAGTGTTGGTTTGTATATATAATATTACCACTCTTATCCGTCATACTGACAATCGCGTGTTGATCTAGCGCATTTTGCTGTTGTTTTATTTCACTATTAGCGATTTCCAGTT
>SLCQ01000021.1 GCA_007125745.1 Nitrincola sp. | reverse complement strand
CTTTTTGCGCTGAGTCAGAGCGATGCCCCATGCTTTTCGCCGCAAATATGCCACTAAAAATCACCAGTGAAATCGCGACCCCCATATAGAGTGTTTCCAATGTTGCACCCACTTCGACGGCCTGCTCCAAAAACAATACCACCATAATAACCATCGCAACCTGAATCAATGTGATTTTAAGGTCATGAAAGTCTTTAATTTTTAGCGCGCCCAGTAATCCCGATCCACAGGTTTCGGAAGAGGAGATAAATAAACGGTATAGGCTGACTGCAATGATCTGGAAGGTGACGGCAATTAATAAGGTATCCAGTATTTTAAGTAATTTAACAGCTAGGCGTTTGCCACTATCGGCGGTGTTTGGAACCTGGCCTATCACCTCCATCACCACGTTAATAATGACATTAAAGCTTGAAATATAGAGCAATATTGCAGAAATAGAGCAAATCACCACTATAAACAGCACTAAAAAGCGGCTTGAATTAAGAATCTTTTCCATGCGCTATCTCCATAAACATTGGGGTGCTCCTATCATAACTGAAATAGATACGGTTCGATTAGATTGATGCACTCTTCCATCATGAATGAGTGATTTCCCTAATACTTTAGTGGTTGTTTTCGACTAAAGTCGTTTGTTTTGTTATCGACTTTGTTAGTCGTAAGGGTTTACCTTTACTGCCATCCTATGAGGTTCGGTTTTAGACGTCCTCGACTCCCTTTCTATGGAAAAACAGAGAGAGCCCTATGTTATATCAGCGTAAGCATGGTGAGGAACACCCTTACTGGCCTGCGGGTCCTTTTAAGATCCGTTTGCCGTTCATTCACTACCGTTGGGAAGTGGCAGAAACAATTCAAGCATTGGTCATGTTTGTTGTTGCCATGGGTATGATTCCCTTATTAGAGCGTTATCTTGGTCTTCCCTATGATGTTGCTTTGGCTTATGTCGTGGTGTGTGGCATAGGCTTCATGTTACCAAACCTACTGGGGGTACCCTTTGTACCGGGCTGGATCACGCCAGCCATCCCCGTTGTTCTTCTGTTTATTGGAGGCTTCGAACCAGGCCCCGATGCCATAAGAGCACTAGTGGCATTGCAGTTGGTGGTAACCTTTATCTTTCTGTTTATGGGTATTACGCGATTGGGGAGTAAGTTAGTTAATAATATACCTAACTCCATTAAAGCGGGTATTCTTTTAGGTGCCGGTATTGCCGCTATTAGCGGTGAGATCAGTGAAGGTGGACGTGTTTACAGCACTCCTATCTCTCTGGGTATCGGTGGTTTGATTACCATCTATGTCCTTTTTTCACTATCATTCCGCGACTGGGTTGAAAAACACCGCTGGGCTAAAATCATTGCGGGTTACGGAATGGTTCCTGGTATGTTGATCACCATGGTAATTGGATGGTCAGTGTCAGAGTACCCGCTACCTGCTGTTCAATGGGGTGTTGAGCTACCGGCCTTTGGTAAAATTTGGGATTACTTGCCCTTTACCATTGGTTTCCCAACCTTCCAGTTGATGCTGGCCGCGATCCCAACGGCAATTATTGCTTATATCATCGCCTTTGGTGACATTATCGTCGGGCAAAGTCTACTTAAGCGTGTTGACCATTTGCGTCCAGATGAAAAAATTGAAGTGAATGTCGATCGCGTGCACTTGATCACGGGTTTGCGTAACTTAATGCACTCATTCTTTGCACCCTATCCTGGCTTAGCGGGGCCGCTATTTACTGGGGTTATGGCGACTATTGCAGAGCGTTACCGTTATGGCCGTGGTGCAATGGATACGATCTACTCTGGAGCGGGTGTGTTCTGGATTGTCGGTTTTATTGCACTCTTCCTTCTGCCGTTGGTGACACTGTTTAGACCTGTATTGCCGATCGCTTTATCCATTACACTCCTGATCACTGGCTATCTGTGTATTGCGGTGGCTGTTGAGCAGATCGATAATGCGACTTCAATGGGGGTAGCCGGCATTATGGGTGTTGTATTGGCGACACATGGAGCGGCTTGGGGCTTAGGTATAGGCTTAGTGCTATGGGTTCTTATTGAAATGCGTAGCAAGAGTGCCCGAGAAGAGCATGCCGGTGAGGAACCTGACGAGCCGATTCATATCGAGGAAAACCCCGATCCTGTTGTTGTGGAAGAGGGCAAAAACCCTCAATAAGTTAGCTGTTCTTTGAGAGTATACTCAGTCGAAAACCCTATGATTATGCAATCACAGGGTTTTCTTTCATACACAATCAGGTATATTTCGTGTATGAGCATAACTTTTAAAAATACCTTCATTTTCTTGATCTTGTCAGCAACTTTCTGGCTGTCTGGTTGCGCTTCTTCTCCGCCACCTGCCAGAGCACATGACAATATCTGTGACATCATTGCACATGATCCAAGCTGGTATCGTGCGGCCAAAAAATCACAGGATCGATGGGGAACTCCTGTTTCTATTCAAATTGCATTCGTTCGACAAGAGTCCTCTTTTGTTCATAATGCTCGCCCACCTCGTCCAACGCTCTTTGGATTTATTCCTCTGCCTCGCCAATCATCTGCCTTTGGTTATGCTCAGGCACAAGATGGGACCTGGGATGATTATCGTCAAGCGACAGGCAATCGATTTGCAAGACGAACCAATATTGACGATGCACTGGATTTTATCGGGTGGTACAACAGCATTTCCAACCGCCGTAATGGCGTTGCCTTAACCGATGCTTACAACCTCTATTTAAATTATCATGAAGGGCATACAGGTTTTCGTAATCGAACTTACAACAACAAACCTTGGCTGATTAATGTTGCCAGAACAGTGGAATCACGTGCGCGCACTTATGAGTCACAACTCCCCAATTGCCGCTTACCGTCACGCTGGTGTATTTGGCCATTCTGCTGAGTTAGATCGCCCCTCTTAGTTGAGCTAGACTTAAAGTATCAAGCGTTTAAGGAGAGCAGTGATGGTTAAACTCAGTAAGCTGTTGGTCAACATGACCACAGAAGAGCCGGTTGATAACTTATTAAGCAAAGCGATACAGCTGAGTGAAGGTGCAAATGCCTCTATTGAGTTGTTTAAGTGTGGTTATCAGTCTTATCCCAGCAGTATGAATATGATCAGTCCAGTGATGCTGGAAAATCTGCGTCACCAGCAGATGCGCGCTATGGAAGATACGCTGGATCAAATCGCATCGGCCTACCGCCATAGCCCTTGTCAAATCAATACTGATGTTGCATGGGCGAAAGATATTACAGAGGGTGTGTTAACCAAAGCAGAGCGTTTTCAAGCAGATATTGTTTTACATGAGGTCGCAGAGCATCCACATCTTCTGCATCGACTTTTGGTGCCGCAAGACTGGTTGCTATTACGAGAAACACAAACGCCATTGTTGCTGTGTAAAGAACGACCCTGGCCTGAGCGTATGCGCTTGGTTGCCGCCATAGATCCCTTTCATGACCATGATCAAGCCGCAGAAATTGATTTAAAAATACTCCAGTATGCACAAACGGTTGCCGAATCTTTAGGTGCTGAGTTCCATGTTTTACATACCTATGCATCGATACCCCAGTCGGCGATTTTTGATGATACCGTTAGCGGTGATTTTGCTTCGATACAAAGCCAGATTAAAAAAGAGCATGAGGAGCGTTTAACGCAAGTGGTCCAGTCTTTTGATCCTGAGTTTGATTTAAGTTTACTGCACCTTGTTGAAGGGGAAATTCATCAACAACTGCCAAAATTTGTGAATGAGAAGGGCATCAACATGGTCGTGATGGGATCTTTAGCACGAGGGATGTTAGACCGGCTGTTATTGGGCAGTAGCGTCGAAAGGGTACTCGACGCTGTGCCCTGTGATATTTTAGTGTTAAAGCCAGATCCGCAATAGAAAAGAGCGATCAGTAGTCGAATGATGACCAGACAGGGGCATGATCTGAGGGTTTGGTCATGCCTCGAATGTCGTAATCGATATCACTGTCAGTGCAACACTGCGACAGAATGTCAGTAGTGAGTATTGCATCTATACGTAGACCTCGTTTGGGATCATCTTCAAAACCTTTGCTACGATAATCAAACCAGCTGAACTTGTCTGCTTTGCTCGGGTGTATAATCCGATAGGTATCTTTTAAGCCCCATTGGTGTAGTTTAGAGAGCCATTCACGCTCTTCCGGTTGAAAACTGGTTTTCCCTGTTTTCAGCCAGCGTAAACGATTAGGTTCACCGATACCGATATCAATATCCTCGGCTGAAATATTTAAATCACCCATGACAACTAAGGGTTGGTCAGCAGAGTATTGATCATTCAGCAGTGCCATGAGGTCTGCGTAAAATTTACGTTTAGCTGGGAATTTGACTTCATGGGCAATATTCTCGCCCTGCGGAAAATAACCATTGATCACGGTATAGGCTTTGCCAGAATCACTCATGAATTCGCCAGTGATGATGCGCTTTTGTGCGTTTTCATCATCATGGGGAAACCCTTTTTGGATACTCAATGCGGGTTTTTTAGATAACAAGCACACGCCATAATGTGTTTTTTGACCATGAAAATAGGCGTGATATCCAAGGGCTTCGATATCAGCGACCGGGAAGTCTTGATCGGTCACTTTGGTTTCTTGTATGCCGATGACATCGGGTTGATGGGTTTTGATCAAGGCATCAAGTTGATGTAGGCGCATACGGATACTGTTGGTATTAAAGGAAACCAATTTCATGAAAAGCTCTCTTGGGGTTGTCAAAATATGCATTCCATTCTAAAAGGCTCTTTTAACAAGCGCAAATCGATTCCTAATATTTTGTTGATAGTGTTTACTTATCTTATAGTTAGTTATGAGTGATTGGAGTTATCACCTCATAAAGGTGTATGCTTGGCAAGATTAATAGCGTGGATAAAAGCTAAAAAGGAGTCCTATGTGAGCAAGTTCGACTTTGATCTATTTGTGATTGGTGCTGGTTCTGGTGGCGTACGAGCCGCGAGAATGGCGGCCTCGATGGGCGTGCGCGTTGGTATTGCTGAAGAGCGTTACCTTGGCGGCACCTGTGTAAATGTCGGTTGTGTCCCTAAAAAGCTTTATGTTTACGCCTCTCAATACGCAGAGTCTTTTTCGGAAGCGGCTGGTTTCGGTTTACATGCGGCTGATATCCGCTTTAACTGGGAAACATTGCGCGACAACAAAACGCAAGAGATTACTCGTCTTAATGGCATTTACCGTAACTTGTTAGTGAATTCAGGTTGCCAATTAATAGAGGGGCGTGCCACAGTTTCTGGCCCTCAGTCTGTCACTGTCAATGGACAAGAGTATTCAGCAGAGCGCATTCTTGTCGCGGTGGGTGGCTGGCCATTTGTGCCGAATATTCCAGGCGCTGAACATATTATCACTTCGAATGAGGTTTTCGATTTGGATACTTTCCCCAAGCGGATACTGATTGTTGGGGGAGGCTATATAGCCATTGAATTTGCGGGTGTGTTTGCTGGATTAGGTTGTGAAACTCAGTTAATTCATCGCGGTGATCTGTTTTTGAAAGGCTTTGACCAAGAAATCAGAGAATATACAGCCCAAGAGGTGGCTAAAAAGGGTGTTCAACTACGATTTAATACCGAAATTTCATCCATTCAGAAGTTAGCTGATGGTCAACTTGAAGTGACGTTAAAGCAGGGTGAAACACAGTGCGTTGATCAGGTAATGTATGCCACAGGCCGTACGCCGAAAACAACAGGGTTGGGGCTGGAGACGGCTGGCGTTGAACTGGCGCCAAATGGGGCTATTAAGGTGGATGAGCAATTCCAAACCTCGGTGCCTTCCATTTATGCAGTCGGTGATGTTATAGATCGAGTACAATTGACACCGGTTGCATTAGCCGAGGGTATGGCGCTGGTACGTAGGCTTTATGGTCAAGGCAGTCCTGATGTTGAATATGAGATGATTGCAACGGCTGTTTTCTCACAACCTAATATTGGTACTGTCGGGTTCACAGAGGAAGAAGCGGTGAAGCGCTTCCCTCAGCTGGATGTATATCGTTCCGAATTTAGATCAATGAAGCATACGTTGAGTGGCAGTGAGGAACGTACCTTGATGAAGTTATTGGTTGACCGTCACTCAGACCGTGTAGTGGGAGTGCATATGGTCGGTGCCGATGCGGGTGAAATTATTCAAGGGATCGCAGTGGCATTAAAAGCTGGAGCGACCAAAGCAACGTTTGATTCAACCATTGGTATTCACCCCACTGCCGCAGAAGAGTTTGTGACGATGCGAGACGTGACACGGCAGTATGGCTGAGGACCCTAATAGGGTTTCCACAGGTTAAGTCGACGAAACCTCTTTAACTCTGTCAGCGCTTGAACTAAGTGTTGTTCAAGCGCATCAGACGTAATCTTGGCTTTCTGGAGAGCATCTACCGCCTGAGCTGAAAGCTTTAGCTCGACATCAACATGTGTCAGGGTATAAAAAAGCTGTAAGTGATAATCGGTTTTTTGTTCACCCACTAACGAGTTGAGCGTGCCATCGATTATCTTGGTAATATCGCTTCGACTGGGTAGCGAGAGTTGATCACTTTCAGTAATGGTTTCATCATCATAGGTATCGATATGATAGATGATATAACTGATATCATCATAAGCGTCCTTGAGCGCTTCACATACCTTATCGCCGATATAGTGTCCTTCTGAAGCCGATGTTCTTGGGGCTACTTGCAAGTGCATCTCTAGGAAACCTTGACCGCCCATTAGGCGCGTTCTTACATGATGTACATTAATGACACCCTCAACCGTTTTCGCTGTTGCTTCCAGTGCTTCAACGCGCTCGGCTGGTAAGCCGGTATCCACTAACTCCGCTAAGCTTTTCAGTAACAGGTCTACCCCTATTTTAGCGATTAATAATGCGACTAAGATAGCGGCCAGGGCATCCAGCCACCAAACGCCGAGTATCGCACCGGCTAAGGCCAGCAATACGACAATTGAGGAAAGGGAATCAGTACGATGATGCCACGCATTCGCAATAATGAGATTAGAATGGTTTGCTTTGCCTACCTTTAAGGTGTAAAAGAAAAGTAACTCATTCGCTAATATAGATGCCGCGGCAATAACCAATGCTGGCCAAGCTGGTGGAGAGGGGATCTCACCAGAAAAAAGGAGCTTTAGACTATCCCAAGTCATAAAACCCGCAACGAGTAACAAAATGCTGGCGAGAAAAAGGGCGCCTAAGGTTTCAAAACGGCCATGTCCCCATGGGTGATTATCATCAGGCTTTTTGTGAGATACGCCTACTAAGAATACGACCATTAAATCGGTGGCAACGTCAGAGAGTGAATGAAATCCGTCTGCCACTAATGCGGCAGAGCCTGTTAACAGACCTCCAACCACTTTCACAACACTCATGAATGCATTAACAATCGCGCCAATAATACTAATACGTTGCGCGGCGTTTTTTCGTTGCGTCAGTTTGTGTTGCATTGCCAAAACCTTGAATCAATCAAAGACACTATTTTACTGGTTATTCCTCGCTATCGCCATGTTGAAGAATGAGACATAAAAAAGACATTTAATTGAAATATTTTGTGAATAACCTGACGTTTAAGGCTTGACAGAGAAAAGATTTCAACAAACCGGAAAAAATTAAAACAGCAAACCGGAAAAATCTAATTTATCTAATAAAAATGGTATAAACTACTGATTTTTAAAATAAAAAATAACTGGTTAAAAAATAGCCAATCTGTATGCGGGCGTGTAAAAATGGGGTTCATTAGTGGTTATTTTCGTTCTTTGCACAGGGTTATCCACAGAAGTTGTGGGTAGGCTGATAGAACCTAGAAAAGATGGGGCTTCTAGCGGTTTGTTCGAGTATCCACAATGAAAATTTCGATGTATAGAATTGTGTAACAGGTTAATTTATATTGCAATGCAACATTTATGTGGCAAGGGTCCAAGCACTCTTGTTAGACTGCATATGTCTATTTAGGTTCATTGGAAGGTTTTTGATGCAAGCCACTCTTGTCAGTCAAGTTTTTTTACCCATGGCACTGTTCATCATTATGCTCAGTGTCGGCATGTCTTTAAAGCTTATTGATTTCTATCGAGTGTTCAGGTTTCCCAAAGCGATGATGTTGGGAATGTGCGGACAGTTGATCTGTTTACCTTTATTAGGTTGGCTGATAGTGTCTCTGTTTAATCTTCCTGTGCTGTTGGCTGCTGGCTTAATGATTTTGACCTTGGCACCAGGCGGGGCAACCTCCAACGCTATTACGCTTTTGGCGCGAGGTGATGCCGCCTTATCAGTATCCTTAACCGCAGTAAACAGTGTGATTGTTCCCTTTACCTTACCCTTACTCGCGGTATTTATATTTCACTTACTCTCGATGGGTTCTACTCAGATTGACTTTCCAGTCATGCAAACCATTCTTCAGATGCTATTAATAACGCTACTTCCCGTCATGTTAGGTATGCTTGCTGGTTATTTCTTTCCAAAACTGACCTTGCGCTATAGCGGTTTTTTTCGGTCATTAGCGATGGTTTTAATGGTCATGACCGTTATATTACTGGTGGTGACCAGTTGGCCGCGACTGGTGCTGGTGTTACCTCAGTTGGCATTGCCTGTAGTGACCTTGGTCTTGAGTGCAATGGCTGTGGGTTATCTGTTAGCCCGTTTAGCTGGGCTTACTGATGCCAAGCAAATCACCTTGTTGGTTGAGGTCGGACTTCAGAATGCTGGTACTGCACTTTTGGTGACGAGCACATTGCTTCAAAGCCCTGAAATGTCAGCCAGTGCCTTGGTTTACGGTGTTTTGATGCAGATTCCCGCACTGGTGTTAATAGCCTGGCGTAACAAAGCGTTCTTGATGGGTGCCACTAAAGGCGAAAGCTTAAGTTAGAAGCGATAAAAATGCTGGGTTCGATTAAAAGAATGTTTAATCTATGCCAATGATTTTGTGAGTTTGTAAACTAAGTTTCCACTGAGGATGCTTTAAGCAGTAGCTTATACAGTCTTGAGTGGACTGGGCAGTGTTTGGCCCGTCCATCGGCTGTAAAAAGAAGTGCTCAAATGTCATGTCAGAAAAGTGTTCAGGCCTAGCTAAGGTTTGTGGGTAAACCAGCTTGAGTTCATTGCCCTGTGTAATAATGACAGGTGCATTGGCTTTAGGGCTCACGCATATCCAATCAATGCCTAGGGGCAGAGGTTTGGTGCCGTTGGTTTCGATCGCAATGATAAACCCGGCTTGATGGAATGCATCGACCAACGGCTGATCCAATTGCAGTGCTGGCTCTCCTCCAGTACATACAACGTAAGGAGGGAGAGAGGAAGATGTTGGCCAAAAGGATAGTAAATGTTTCACTAGCGCTTCAGGCGTCGCAAATTTGCCTCCGTTTTGACCATCAGTACCAATAAAATCCGTATCACAAAATTGACACACAGCCTTGGCTCGATCTTCTTCTCTTCCAGACCAGAGATTGCATCCGGTGAAACGGCAGAATATAGCAGGGCGACCGGCATGTGCGCCTTCTCCCTGAAGCGTATAGAAAGCTTCTTTTATGCTGTACATAAATATCAAGACTCCGAAGCGGGCTCGCCACCGAAGCTGTCGATGATCGCCGGTAATAACCGAGCCATTTCTAAACCGGTTCTTGCAACGGATGCATCAAAATCAGCATATTCATCTTCTGGCCGATCTTGTTCAAGTTGATCAGCATAGTCAGCGTGAAGTTTAAGCCGATGAAGACTCAGGTCTGAATAAAGTAGAAAGGTGAGTTGCGATTCCCAGTTAAGGGCTAAGCGTGTCACTTGCATCGATTCTAAGTGTGCAACAATCTCTTCACTATGAAGTGGTTGACCTTTAACGCGAATAACACCACCTTCTGCGGAGGTGTCTCGTAATTCGCACTCATCACCAATATCAAAACCTTTGGGGATCGCGTCTTCCTGCTGAATCCACTGTGTCATAATGCTGGCTGGCGCTTGATTGACGTTCATAGGACGTACTTTAAGGGAACCTAGGGCCTCACGCAGTTCGTTCAATAATAGGTCACCACGAGCAAAACTACTGGCATCTATGACTATCCAGCCTTCATTGGGCATGATGAGCGCACGGATGGACTGACGTTTTGAAAAGGCTCTAGGCAAGAGTTCGAGCACAACCTCGTCTTTGATTTGATCCTTCTCTTTTTTGTAGACCTTACGTGCCTCGTCTGCTTCAATTTTACTAACACGCTGGCTCACTTCGTCTTTGATCACACTGGCTGGCAAAATACGCTCTTCTTTTAGTAGTGTGATCAAGTGATAATCATTACTGCTAAACACCAGTTGATCAGAGAAGAAACAAGGTGCTACCCACCCGGTCCGCTGAAGCTCATGTCTGCCACAAGGGGTAAAGGGGTGTGACTGTAAACTGTTTTCAAGTTGCTCAGCGCTGAAGCTTTCGCTCGGCTGAAAACGGTAGCAAAGTAGATTTTTAAAACTGTTCATCTACTTATAAACCCTCATAGGCTAATAGGCTGTATACTGGGACATTACTGTCTTGAATTTTTTGTGAGCCCATCAGGTCCGGAAGGTCGATCAATGCGGCCACTTCATGAACTTGCGCACCGAGTTTTCGAATCAATGCGAGTGTCGCTAGTACTGTACCACCGGTAGCTATCAGGTCATCAAATACGACGACTTTGTCGCCTTCGTTTAAGGCGTCTGTTTGAATCTCAACGGCCGCTGAACCATATTCAAGTGTATACTCTTCACTAATGGTATCGCTGGGCAGTTTGCCTTTTTTGCGTATTAATACCATGGGCAGGTTAAGCTGATAGGCTACGATAGATCCAAATATAAATCCACGAGCATCTATGCAGGCTATGTGCGTAATAGGTTGATTCATATAACGTTGTATGAAGGCATCACAAACCATACGCATCGCTTTAGGGTCTTTAAACAGTGTTGTGACGTCACGAAAAATGACCCCTTGCTCTGGCCAGTCGGGAATAGAGCGAATGGCAGATTTTATATATAGCTCATCATAAGACATGAACGCCTCCAAAAGAAAAACGTAAAGTGGGAGTGTTTAACGTCCTTGTTTAGTGCAGGGTCGTTCAATTTCTTGGATTTCACCTGACAGCTCTTGAAGCTTATCAGCGTTGATAATTTCAACTTCTTTTCCATCAACATGAATCAATTCAAGACTTTGGAAGCGCGTAAAAATGCGGCTGATGGTCTCTACTGCAAGGCCTAAATAATTACCAATTTCATTACGAGACATGGAGAGTCTGAATAGGGTGGCTGAATATCCTCTTTCTTGAAAACGCTGAGAAAGCTTGATCAAGAAACTAGCTACACGCTGTTCGGCATTTTTCTTTGCGAGAAGCATCATCATTTGCTGGTCGTTACAAATCTCTTTGCTCATGGTTCGTAGGATTTGACGACGCAGTTCAGGCATATGGCTGGATAACTCATCAAGCCTTTCAAAGGGGATTTCACAGACGGTGGTTGTCTCGAGCACCTTGGCTGACACTGGATAAATTGAAGTATCAAATGCGCTCAGCCCTACTAACTCACCTGGGAAAAAGAAGCCGGTTATCTGTTCATCACCCTCGTCGGTGATGCAGTAACTTTTAATTGAGCCAGCGCGAATGGCATAAACACTACTGAATTTATCGCCTTGACGGAAAAGGTGATCGCCTTTTTTGAGTGGGCGACTTTTATCGATGATGGTATCAAGTCGTTGCATTTCTGTCATATTCAAAGAGACAGGAAGGCATAATGAGCTAAGACTACACGTACTACAGTGAACTTGCTTAAGGCTTCTCACTTTACCTGATGCGTTTTTATCTTCCATTTCCCGATCCTTGCGCAGGTGTCATAGTTGGTGCCCCATTATGTAACATTTAATCTATCAGGTGAAGGGTTTAAGCCTTCACCTGGTGCAATAGACTAGATGATTCGAGAATAACCACGTGTCGGTTGCTGTTTGGGAATGTAAGCATCAAAAGCCATGCAGATTCGGCGTATTAATAGTCTGCCTGCTGGCGTGACTTGTATGAGGCTGTCTGAGCGCTCAATTAAACCATCAGCTTCAAATTGATTCAGTTCAGGTTGCTCTTCTGCAAAGTACTCATGAAAGTTAACACCAAAACGTTGTTCTATGGCGCTTGGTTGTAATTCAAAGTGGCAGATTAGTTGATTGATGACCGCGCCACGGATGATATCGTCATCCGTTAAACAAACTCCACGTCGTATTGCTGATTTGCGTTGTTTGATGGCGTCACTATAGGCTGTAAGGTCGTGTTCGTTCTGGTAGTAGACACGACCAATCTGGCTGATTGCAGATACACCCATCGCGACTAGATCACACTCTGCATGTGTGGTGTAACCTTGAAAGTTACGATGCAACTGACCCGCCTTTTGCGCTAATGCTAAAGTATCGTCAGGCTTGGCAAAGTGATCCATACCGATATACACATAGCCTGCGTCGAGTAATTTGTTGATGGTATTTTGTAAAATTTCAAGTTTGACATCCGGTGAAGGAAGTTCAGCAGGGTTGATATGTTTTTGCGAACGAAAGCGGTCGGGTAGGTGCGCATAATTAAACACAGATAATCTGTCCGGGCTCATGCCAATCACGACATCTAAGGTGTCATTAAAGCTTTGAGCGCTCTGATGGGGAAGGCCGTAAATCAAATCCATATTGATAGAGTGAAAGCCTAGTTGACGAGCTTGTGTGAGTACTGCTTGTGTTTGCTCAAGAGGTTGTACTCGATTAACCGCTTCTTGCACTTTAGGGTCAAGGTCTTGAACGCCTAGACTGATTCGGTTAAAGCCGGTTTTACGCAGTACCTCCATGGTGTTGGGACTGGCTTCGCGGGGATCAATCTCAATAGAGTAATCACCTTGATCATCATCGCGTAGGTGAAAGTGACTACGCAATGCATTCATCAGTTCGTACATCTGATCGTCACTGATGAAAGTGGGCGTGCCACCCCCCCAGTGAAGTTGGTCAACAATTCGATCATTGCTGTACCATTGAGAGAGTTGTTCCATTTCTTGATAAACTGTATCCAAATAAGGTTGAGCGCGATCTCGGTTACGTGTGATCACTTTGTTACAAGCACAGTAGTAACAAACATGAGCACAGAAGGGGATATGTACATAAAGTGATAAAGGAGACTGTGTGTCAGCGCTTGACTGGCCTTGTTGTACCAGTTCAGTCGCGGATAGTTCAGGGTTAAATTGAACCGCTGTTGGGTAAGAGGTGTAACGTGGCCCAGATAGATCGTAACGATTTATTAAGTCCATGTCCCATACAATTCGGCTGTCATGTCTCAATGGAATATCCTCAAAAATAGTAAACAGTACTTAGGTGTACTCACTTAAAAATTAAATAAAAGATGCAGTGGCAAGGTCATAATGCCGAACGCAATCAGCAGAATGCCTGCCAATTGTCTAACCAGTCGTTTTTGCATAACCGCTTGCACTTGGCGTGCTAATAACCCAGTTAAAAACATGGAAGGTAAGGTGCCGACACCGAAAGCTAGCATCAGTAAAGCACTGTGTTGCCAGCTACCACTCGAAGATGACCAGATTAATGTGCTGTAGACCAACCCACAGGGTAGCCAGCCCCATAAAATGCCCAGAAAAAAGGCTTGGTGAAGTTGACGAATGGGAAGGAATTGAGAGGCTAGAGGTTGAATATGACGCCACAGATGGCCACCTAAGGATTCTAGTTTGGTAATCCCAAACCACCATTGGGCAATATAAAGACCCATGGCAATGAGGAGAAGTCCAGCAAAAATCTGTAAACCGATACCAAATGGACTGGTTGCAACCAATGCACCCACTGCCCCTAAAAGTGCACCAGCTAGGCTATAACTCAGGATACGGCCAGAGTTGTAGCCCAGTAAGATTAGCCATGCGGGTTGACGTGCATTTCCCGTTGTCATACCAACACTGGCAGCAATACCGCCACACATGCCGATACAGTGTGTACTTCCGAGCAGGCCAATTATGACGGCTGTCAGCAGAAGCGTGGGTTCAATCATTGTTGGACTTTACATCCTTCTTGTCCACTTTTGCATCGTCTGGAATCATGTCTTCATCGTCATCATAAAGAATACTGTGGGCAGGAGAATCCAAATCATCAAATTGCCCACTATTCACACTCCAGAAAAATGCCCAAAAAGCGAGACCAGTTAGGATTAAAGCGATGGGGATTAAAATGATAACAATTTCCATCAGGTACCTGCCTTTATATTGGCTTGTTTTTGATCATAAGAGGTTAGTGCTGTCTTGGGTACGACAGGTTTACGTACCAGTCGCATGGCATTGCCTGTCACCACTAAGGAACTTGCTGTCATGCCGATGGCTGCAATGTAGGGTGGTACAAGTCCCATTGATGCCGCTGGAAGGGCGATGATGTTGTAGCCTAGCGAAATTGCCAGGTTTTCTTTTATCACCCTGCGTGTTTTGCGTGCCATGGATATGCTGTGAGCAAGTGTTTCTAGGTTGTTATTGGTTAACACAGCATCAGCATTAGTTTTGGCTAAGTCCGTTGCTGCTCCCATGGATACAGAGGTTTGTGCACCAACCAAGACAGGTATGTCGTTGATGCCATCACCCACCATAATGGTCTGTTTACCTTCAGACTGAAGCTGATTAATGCGCTCGAGCTTTTGTTCTGGGCTCATACCCGCATTAACAATTTGAATATCCAGCTTTTCAGCAATACGCTGAACAGCAGGTGAAGTATCACCTGTGAGAATTTCAATGCTTAAGCCTAATGACTTTAAGTTCTGAATAGCTTGGCGTGTCTCGCGACGAATTTGATCATCCAGCGCAAACCAGGCCAAAGCACCTTGCTCATTCCCAAGCAGTATCCATTGGCGAAGTTGATCTGGCATATCAGGAACTTCTTTTCCAGAAAGTTCCATCACGTATGCAGGAGAACCGATTCGAAAACGCTGGTGTTGAATACGTCCTTCAACACCAGAGCCCAGGGTGTTGGTAATATCTTCTGCAGTGAAGCAATACCAAGGGGTAAACGCTCTCCCTATAGGGTGTTCTGACATGGCTTCAAGGGCTGCGCCCCACATTAATGCATCAGCTGGAGACGTGCCGTTAAGTGGATGGGTTTCTTGTACAGCAAGCTTTCCTTCAGTGAGTGTACCCGTTTTGTCAAAAATGATATGTGTGGCTTTACTGAAGGACTCTAATACATGTCCTCGCGTGATGAGCAGACCCATCTGCCTTAACGTACCGGTTGCTGCGGTCAGTGCTGTTGGTGTTGCAAGAGACAGAGCGCAAGGGCATGTGACCACAAGCACAGCTAAGGTGACCCAAAAGGCCTTCGAGGGGTCAATAAAATACCAAGCAGTAAAAACACAGGTCGCGACGATCAGTGTCGTGCCAACAAAATAACGAGCGACATGATCGGCAACACGTGCGACATAGGGCTTTTCGCTTTGCGCACGCTCCAGCAATCTGACAATTGAAGAGACGCGACTTTTTTCACCGACTACGCTGACTTCAACCTCAATAGGGTTCTCTATGTTGATGGTGCCACCGACAACACGGTCATGCATTTTTTTTGATAATGGCATATATTCGCCCGTCAACGCAGACTCATCAATCGAACTATATCCATTGACGATCACACCGTCTGCGGGAATAGTCTGTCCGGGTTTAATGCGAATACGATCACCTGGTTTTAGAGTGTTGGCAGATACCAATTCCTCTTCCCCTTGGCTGTTGACCATAATTGCGCTGGCTGGGATAAGGTTTAGCAACGCATTCCCTGCACGGCCTGTACGTTGCCTAGCTTTCATTTCCATAAAACGACCAATAAGAAGGAAGAAAGCAAACATAGTGACTGATTCGAAATAGATTTCACCGGTATTAAAGACGGTTGCCCAGATACTGGCAATATAGCCACCCCAAATGGCAATGGATACAGGGATATCCATGGTTAAATGGCGTGCTTTAATATCACGAATGGCATTTTTAAGAAATGGCCAGGCCGCATAGAGTATGACAGGTGTTGAAACAACCATGCTGGCCCAACGCATTAATAAGACATATTTTTCATCCATCCCTGTACCCGCAATTTCGGCGGCATAAATGGCTGCCGCAAACATCATGGCTTGCATGGAGCCGATTCCTGCAACCCCAAGGCGAATAATGGATCTTTTATTTTCTTTAGCGAGAAGTTGTTCTTCTTTATCTGGATGGTAAGGATGGGCTTTGTAGCCGATACGTATAATTTCAGCAAGTAAGGTGCTGAGCTTCACTGCATCAGATTGCCATGTCAGTTGTGCGCGATGATTGGTTAAGTTCACACTAAATTTAATCACACCCGGTTGCTTGCTGAGATGGTTTTCCAATAACCAAACACAAGCAGCGCAACTGATTCCTTCAATAACAAGGGTTGCGGAAGGTTGTTCTGCATCAATATCTCGGACAAAGTCTTTTTGAATTTCCCGGCTATCGTAAAGGGCCAGCTCTTTGGTAATGGACTCGAGCTCCAGTAAGTCGGTTGTTGGACTCAGTTCGTTACCTCGATGTCTATAAAAGCTGTCAAGACCACCTGAGACAATCGTTTCAGCAACCGCTTGACAGCCAGGACAGCACATGCGTCTATCTTGGTTGTCGATTCGGGTGAAAAAATGACTGCCAGGAGGGATATCAGATCCACAGTGATAACATTGTTCTTCGGTATATTCGTGTGACTTAACAGCTTCCATTAGATACATCCAGCATGGAAATTAAAAGAAATAATGTTTAGGGGGTAAATGCAATGACATTACTAAATGGAGGTCTCGCATCCTGAACAATTTTCCAATTATCATCATTAGCCACAACGATAAATGTTGAACGAGCATTAATGGGTTGCGATAAGCTTCCAAAATATTGATTTAATGTTTCCACACGCTGAAGTTTAATCACGTGATCCAAGTCATGATTAGCGCCGATTTTGATATGGAGTTCTAACTCTTTGAGTTGATCTGAAGCACCATCCAGAATGGTTAATATAATTTGACCTGTTTCTAGGTCGACCTTCATTTCTGCTTTAATACCTAGTGCTTTGGCATTGTCTGCCATTTTGTCATCCAGCACATAGCCTCGTCCATCCCTGACGACTTCACGATCTAGTGGAGGATCAATTTTTTGCTGTTTAATCGCATTAGGTAGGAGAATGGAAAAGCCAACAATCATTGCGGCTATAATCGGGCTGACAATAAACCATAACCAGGGTTGTTTGTACCAAGGTGCAATGGTGGTGGAGTCTTGACTCATGAAATAACCTCGTAAAAGACAGGCGGCATTAATAGCCGCCCATTATACTGTAAATGATCCGATTTTCACCTTATCGACTGGGCGCTGGCGCCATAAACCTGCTTTCAGCAGTCGCAGTCACTTTGGGTTCATCGACCGTTTCGACAACAAAAGTGATAGGAGAGTTCGCACGATCAATAGAATTTCTATCAATGCGTAAACGCACAGTATGATCGATCAGTTCACCCGATCTGACAGTGACTTCAGGATTGCTTGCAAACTCAATTCCTTCGATCCCTTCGACGCGAATTCGATAGGTGCGGTCAACCTGCTCCTTGTTAGCTACGATGATGGTATAGATATTTTGGATCTGATTTCCGCTTACTTCTGAGAAGAGGGCACCACGGTCTCTTATCACATCAAACTCAACAGGAACACGGTTTGAAAGGGCGTAGGCGAATGCAGAGCACATGACTAAAACAGCAGCAAAGTAACCAATCAATCTTGGTCTGAAGAGTTTGGTTTGTTTGCCGCTAAGAGAGTGTTCAGTCGTGTACCGAACGAGGCCGCGTTCATAGCCCATTTTATCCATGATTTCATCACAAGCATCAATACAAGCACCACAGGCAACACACTCATATTGCAAGCCATCGCGAATGTCGATGCCTACGGGACAAACATGTACGCATGCAAGGCAGTCGATACAATCACCCAAGCCTTCCGCTTTGTAGTCAGTGCCTTTTTTACGCTTACCGCGTTTCTCACCACGCTTTTCATCATATGAGATGATCAGTGTGTCTTGGTCAAACATAACGCTTTGGAAGCGAGCATAGGGGCACATATAGATACAGACTTGTTCGCGTAACCAGCCCGCATTGCCGTAGGTCGCGACGCTTAGAAACCCTAACCACCACATTTCCCAGGGGCCAAGGTTAAAGCTTAAAATACTTGGAATGAGTTCGCGAATAGGCGTGAAATAGCCAACAAAAGCAACAGCGCTCAAGATGGCGATGACTGCCCACAGCAAATGCTTAGCCGACTTTCTGAGAAGTTTCTCTTTACTCATGGGCTCGCGGCTTAGCCGCATGCGCTTGTTGCGATCACCTTCAGTGATACGTTCAGCCCAAATAAAAAACCAGGTCCATACAAACTGTGGGCAGGCGTAGCCGCACCAGAGTCGGCCGGCAAAAACAGTGACAAAAAAGAGTACGAAGGCCAATATAATTAATAGCCACGACAGTAGCATGAAATCTTGTGGCCAAAACGTTAAGCTAAAGATATGAAACTGTCGATTGGGAAGATCGAATAGGATAGCTTGACGTCCATCGTACTGTATCCATGAGAAGGTGAAAAACATCACCAGTAGAGCAAAACCTGCCCCTGTACGTAGATTTTTGAAAAAACCCTTATAATATTTGACATATATATGCTCTCTTTTAGCATAAAGATCATATACTTGTGTTTCATTGTCCTTGCCAGGGGTTACATCTTTTACCGGTATTTGTTTCATTTCCAGCCGCCGTTCACTAACAGGTATGATTACTTGCATGCTTTGTATAAGCATTATCTGATTTAATCTTAGTATGCCAAAAAAAAAGGTGATATGACCTGCATCATATCACCTTTAGTTAATCTTAAAAGATTAGTCGTTATTCAAGCTCATCACATAGGCTGTGACCAAGTGAATTTGGTCTTCGCTAAGTAAGCTTGAGAAAGCAGGCATTACACCGAAGCGACCATGTCGAAGCGTGTGAGCGATTTGCTCAAAGCTTCCGCCATAAAGCCAAATGTCATTGGTTAAGTCAGGTGCCCCGAGTGCGTACATGCCAGTACCATCAGGCATATGGCAAGCTGCACACAGAGAGGCATATTGTGGTTGAGCTCGTTCAGCTGACTCAGCGTCGTGTTCACGATTGCTAAGTGCTAATACATAATGAGTCATATCACGAATGCCGTCTTCACCCAGTACATCAGCCCATGCTGGCATAGCGCCATTTCGGCCATGATAGATGCTGTGCTTGATAGCGTCTTCACTACCACCCCATAACCAATCGTTATTGGATAAATTAGGGAAGCCGTGGAAACCAACACCACCAACACCATGACACACAGAGCAGTTGTTGGCAAACAAGCGTTGACCTACCTGTAAACCTTCAGGATTATCCTGTAACTCTTCAACAGAGAGTTCAGCAAATCGTTGGAACACAGGAGCATAGTGCTGTTCAGCATATGCCATTTCCTCTTCCCATTGACCCGCTGAGGTCCATCCTAATAAGCCTTTGAAATTACCAAGACCAGGATAGAGTAATAGGTAGACTAGGCCAAACACGACAGTCACGATAAACATTTGTAACCACCATTTAGGCATGGGGTTATCAAGTTCTTCAATTCCGTCAAATGAATGGCCGACAGTTTCCTCGGTCAAACCTTTATGAGGCTCGCCTTTGCGTGTTGCGAGAAGCAACCAGAGGCAACCAAAAATTACACCTAGGGTTAGGACTGTAACCCATGCGCTCCAAAAAGCACTCATTTCTCATCTCTCCCGTTATGGGCGCGTTTTTTGCCATCTTCATCCACCAACTCTTCGTCATCATCAGCGAAGGGAAGGTTAGCGGCGTCATCGAAGCGTTTTTTATTCTGAGGTAGCAGTACCCAGATAAAAAGCCCGATGAATGTGATCAACATGATCAATGGCATAAACGGGCCATAGACATCATAACTCACAATGGATTACCGTACGTCATAGTTAGTGTGAGTTCTGCCAAGTGCTTGCAAGTAAGCCACTACAGCATCAACCTCAGTTCTACCACGAACATCCTCTTGAGCCGTTGCAATTTGCTCATCGGTGTAAGGCACCCCTAAAGTACGTAGTACTTCCATTTTTCTGGCTGTCTGGTCGCCTGTTAAGACGTTATCAAATAACCATGGGTACGAAGGCATTTTTGAAGTTGGAACCACATCACGTGGGTTATACAAATGGGCGCGTTGCCAGTCGTCAGAGTAGCGACCACCGACTCGTGCAAGGTCTGGTCCTGTTCTTTTTGAACCCCATAAGAATGGGTGTTCCCAGACGTGCTCATTTGCGGTTGAGAAATGTCCATAGCGCTCAGTTTCTGCGCGGAAGGGACGAATCATTTGTGTGTGGCAGACATGACACCCTTCGCGGATGTAAATGTCACGACCTTCAAGCTCAAGAGCTGTGTAGGTACGCATGTTTTCAATAGGTTGAGTAGTAGAGTCCTTAAAAAATAAAGGTACTATCTCAGCCAGGCCGCCAGCACTGATCACGATGATGATCAGTACGGCCATTAAACCAGCATTCTTTTCAATTGTTTCATGCTTAATCATTGCTATATGCTCCTCGCCCTAATCACGCAGTTTGTGCAGCTGGTTCTGCATCTGCGGATTCAACAGAGCTACCACCGCGAACTGTTTGCCAGACGTTGTAGGCCATTACAAACATACCCGCTAGGAAGATAGCGCCACCAATCATACGAACAACGTAACCTGGGTGACTTGCATCCATCGCCTGTACGAAGCTGTAAGTTAACGTACCGTCCTGGTTGACTGCGCGCCACATGAGGCCTTGCAGAATCCCGTTGACCCACATAGAAACAATGTAAAGTACTGTACCAATGGTAGCCATCCAGAAGTGCAGGTTGATTAGACCTGTGCTGTACATTTTGGCTTTACCAAAGAGTTTTGGAATCATGTGATAAACAGCACCGATAGAGATCATTGCCACCCAGCCAAGTGCACCAGAGTGAACGTGACCTACAGTCCAGTCAGTATTGTGCGACAGGGCGTTAACGGTCTTAATCGACATCATAGGACCTTCAAAGGTAGACATACCGTAGAAGGAAAGTGATACGACTAGGAAACGCAGGATTGGGTCCGTGCGAAGCTTGTGCCATGCGCCAGACAGGGTCATCATACCGTTGATCATACCACCCCAGGAAGGTGCTAGCAGTATCAATGACATAACCATGCCAAGAGACTGTGTCCAGTCTGGAAGTGCAGAGTAGTGTAGGTGGTGACCACCTGCCCACATGTAGGTCGCAATCAGCGCCCAAAAGTGAACAATTGATAAGCGGTAAGAGTAGACAGGGCGATTTGCTTGCTTAGGAACGAAGTAGTACATCATGCCCAAGAAGCCTGCCGTTAAGAAAAAGCCTACAGCGTTGTGACCATACCACCACTGAACCATCGCATCGATAGTACCAGAATAGGCTGAGTAAGACTTCCACATAGAAACAGGCATGGCAGCACTGTTAACCACGTGAAGGACCGCAATAACTAGAATGAATGCCATGTAAAACCAGTTGGCCACATAAATATGGCTGGTGTTACGTTTGAATACTGTTCCCATGAATACGATCGCATAAACGACCCAGACGATGGTGATGAGTATATCTATTGGCCACTCAAGTTCAGCGTATTCTTTAGCCGAAGTGAACCCTAAAGGAAGGGTGATTGCGGCTAGAACAATCACTAATTGCCATCCCCAGAAAGTAAACGCGGCTAAACCGTCTGAAATTAGACGAGTTTGGCAGGTGCGTTGAACTACATAGTAGGAAGTAGCAAATAGAGCGGAACCACCGAATGCAAAGATTACTGCATTAGTGTGTAACGGACGCAAACGCCCGTAAGTTAGCCAAGGTGTGTCAAAGTTTAGTGCCGGCCAGACCAGCTGGGCTGCTATCAGTACGCCAACGGTCATACCGACAATACCCCAGACAACGGTCATGATGGCGAATTGACGAACCACCTTGTAGTTGTAAGTAGGATGATCAGTTGCAATGCTCATATCAGGCTCTCATCAACAAGCTGTTAATAGTAAGAAGAGTTCCACCGCCGATTATCAGTGAATTGTCGTCGTATTTCAATGTAATGATGCTTTTATCTGCGACAGCTTGTCGCAGGGTTAGGTTGTCTGAAATGCTGGTTTTGTTTTGGGTTGCGTTTTGTTTGTTATTTTATAAACCATTGAAAAAACAATATTTTCAATAAATACGCTATTCTAATTTAGATAAGTCTTAAACGGTCAATATGTTTTAAAGTGAAGGCTTTCTACCACTTTAGGTGTAGTGGTTGGATAACTTATTTACCGTTTAATTGATGTGGATCAAGAGTAGGTTGCAGTCGTTAAACAGGTTATGCTGTCAACTTGAGTGAAGTTATTCAATGCAGGAGGTCGTTTGTTAAGGCATTTATTGTTGCAATGTCGAAGTGGTTTTGAATCTGAGTGTGTCAGTGAGGTAGCTGACCACTGTGGTGAGTTGGGAATTGCAGGCTTCCCGCGATTTGAACCAGGGTCAGGCTTTGTTCTTTTCGAGTTATATGGTGATGCACTTACTGTCATCCAACGTATTCCTTTTCGTTCATTAATTTTTGTTCGCCAATGGTGTGCTTGCTTACCTCCTTTTGACAATTTACCCACACATGATCGCTTGAGTGTTTTACTTGAACCAATTAAAGAGTTGCCTCAAACAGCGGAGTTATTGGCGGAAGTCCCTGATACTACAGAGGGGCGTGAGGTATTGTCCTTTTCAACGAAATTAGCGTCGGCAATGGCACAAACACTGCGTCAGCAGGGGGTTATGCTTGCGCGAAAAGCCAAGGCTGATTGGCGTATGCATCTTTTTTCGTTATCGGGTCAATCTGTTTTGATCGGTGTGAGTCCCCGCCGAAATGCATCTGCATTGGCAATGGGTATTCGTCGATTGAAGTTCCCAGGGGCGGCACCCAGTCGTTCCACTCTCAAACTTGAAGAGGCGTGGCATTGGTTTATTCCGCAGGCGCAATGGCCTGATCGTTTGGGAGGTGGAAAAACCGCAGTCGACTTAGGTGCAGCGCCAGGTGGATGGACATGGCAGTTAGTGAAACAAGGCATGTTTGTTACTTCGGTAGATAATGGTCCTATGGCAGAAACGCTGATGGATACAGGTCAAGTGACGCATGAAAAAGCGGACGCCTTCTATTTTCAACCCATTAAATCAGTTAATTGGATGGTGTGTGATGTGGCTGATAAACCTGCACGTGTCACTTCAAGGGTGCTTGACTGGGCATTAAATCGTTGGTGTGATGAGATGATTTTTAACCTCAAGCTTCCTATGAAAAAGCGTTATGCTGAAGTGTCACAAAATCTCGCTTGGATCGAGCAGGAGCTGTCGAGTGCAGGTATTGCATATCAACTTTCAGCGCGTCACCTTTATCACGACAGGGAAGAGATAACCTGTCATCTTGATTTGAGACAATGATTTCTCTCATCACATCACCTTTTGAGTGGCTCTACCGGTTTATTAGGCTCAAATTTTCTGAGACAATAGTCGATTGTTTTTGGGGACGGTCATAATGAATTTAGACAACTATGATCTAATGCTTGATACGTCTGGACTGTTTTGCCCAGAACCTGTCATGCTATTACATAAGCAGATAAGAAAGATGGAGTCTGGACAAGTGCTTTATGTAAAAGCGACTGATCCATCAACGCAACGAGATATTCCAAAGTTTTGTGAGTTTTTAGGACATAAGTTGCTGGATCAGTCTCATCAAGAAGAGCGCTATGAGTACGTTATTCAAAAAGGAACTGAGTGAAGCTGAGCAGGCGGCACAGAAAACGGAACAGTTGATCGAGAAATGTGAGCAACTGTTGAATCAGATTGAAACTAAACAACACCAGGTTGAGAAAAGTAAAGTGAGTGATCCAGATAACAGTGCAGTAGCTAGTGCACCGGTCGCATCTAAGCCAAACAAAAACCGTGCAGCAAATATGGCAGCTGTTCAATTGTTGATGGATGCTTATCCTAATGTGTTTTCGAGAGATAATCCGAAGCCTTTAAAAATTGGTATTCAAGAAGACTTGGTGGCTGATGATAAGGTATCTCGAACTAAAATTAAGCGTGCACTGGCTTCCTATGTTCGGTCACCACAGTATCTGCGTAGCTTTGCAGAGGATGCTGATCGTATTGGCTTAGATGGTGAGCCTGCGGGTAAAGTTACGGCTGAAGAGGCCGATCACGCTCGAGCAAAACTCAAGTCAATGCATGAGGCGCGCAAACAGCGGATAAAAGAGCAGGCTAAAGAAGCGCGTAAAAAAGAGAAAGAAGAACGCTTAACCTCTAAGCTAGACCAGCTTTTGGCACTCAACGCTAAGCGGTAATCCTACGCTATCAAAATCAGTGGATTGATGTCTTATGGTTGGCCGGCCATCAATCCACAGTGATCTAACAGGTTTTGCCAAGCGGTAATATGGCGTGATTTGGCTTGTTCGTAATCATGTAAAAAACCTCCCGTGTGATTTATATCAAAAATACTCAAGAAATATTCTTCTGCCGAACTGGGTATGGGTAAGGTTTCTAAAAGCTCCATGTGGATTGATACCCAGCGTTGGCCTAATCGATCGGTTGTCGCAAGGTAGGGCTGAAATTCTGAGGCATAAAAGTTTCGGAATACGTTTTGTATAATTCTTGCCTGATTGTTCGGCTGTTGATTAAAGCAGATGGGCCGCTCGGCTATTCGTTGCTCTATGCCATCAGCAACGGCATGCATAGCTTCAGTCAGTAAAGCGGTACTGCGAAGCCATTGGCTCCCGACCTCTGTACGGTACAGTTGTTCGTAAAAGTCTTCTATGGAAGCTATAAATTCATGATCCAATTCGTTAAAAGGGGTATTCGCGACTTTGGCAATGACCAAAAAGGGATCTAATGTTTGCTGAACTTGATTGATCAGCCCTTTCGACATCAAATCAAAGGGATAGGAGGATCTGGAAAACTGCTGTTCCATTTCAGGTGAAGTGTAAATTGCGTTCCAAATAACCAGTGGTAATTGATCTTCTTTATGTTGACGTATTTCTTGAACCCGTTGCAATAAAGGTTTTAGCGCCTCTTCTTGCTGAGATCTGTGTGATAGTGTTTCTTCACAGGCTTGAATCGCTGGCAGGAAGCGAAGCTCATATTGAAGTACTTGTGAGGGTGTCATCACTCGCCCTAAGTTACTATTGCGTTCAGCGATGAGTGGCAGTAGGTCACAGTGTCTTAGTCTTAAGACATCAAATACTCCTTCACGTAATGGTGTGAGCTCAACGCGTCTATCTCTTCTGGGTGGTAATGAAGGATAGCTTGCTTGGGAAACATTAAACTCAATAGGGTAGTCAATTGCATTGCTGACGCGTTGCGTATAATCACGGAGCATCGATTCAGCTGTTGGCTCGGCACAGCCACTAATGAGGATTGCTACTACCAGTATGATGAGCAAACTTCTGTGCATGTTTAGATACCCGATTGAGACGTGTCATTAACATTACGGCACCTGCGCTAAGTCCGATCAGCAAACCATACCAGAATCCAGCCGCTCCCATCGCAGGTCTTATAAAGTCGGTTAGGCCTAATAGATAACCCGCAGGAAGTCCGATAACCCAAAATGAGATAAAGACTAACAGTAGCGGTATGAATGTATCCTTGTACCCTCTGAGCGCTCCTGCAGCACTGACTTGAAGGGCATCAGAGAATTGAAACAGAGCCGCAATCATCAACAAGAGTACTGCTAGGTTGATGATCTCAGTGTCATTGATATAAAGTTGCGTGATCTGTTTGGCCAATAAAATAGTGAGTAGGGTGGTGACTAGGGCAATGATTAAGGTAAAGCCAATACCTGTCATGGCGGCATAGCGTGCCTGATTGCTTTGTCCACTGCCTTGGAGTTGGCCGATCCGAATGGTGAGAGCCATAGCGATACTCAGTGGGATCATAAAGACCATGCCTGTATAACTAATGGTGATCTGGTGGGCTGCCAGCGTGATTTCTCCAAAAGGTGCCAGTAGTAAGGCTATAACACTGAACATGCTTGCTTCTATTAACAGAGCAATACCGATGGGTATACCGAGTTTTGCTAGTTGTATAAGACTTACCATTTGCGGACGATGCCAAGGACGCCACAATGGAAGTGGCTTAAATTGACTGCTCCATCGTGTATAACCGATACCGGTGAAAAACATCACCCACATCACGATAGCACTTGCCCATCCACAGCCAACACCACCCATGGCTGGCAAGCCCAGTTTGCCGAATATGAATATGTAGTTTAACGGGATATTACAGATTAATGCCAATAGGGCGATTTTCATAATTGCGCGTGTTTTACCAAACCCTTCACTAAACCCGCGAATAGATTGATAGAGCATTAAAGCTGGAAATCCCCAAGATATCGCCTCCAAATAACGTTTTGTTTTGTCATGAAGACTGGCTTCTAAAGACAGTATGGATAGCAGTGGGTCCGTATTTTGTAGGAGTATAAAAGATAGAATGCCCAATAAAAAAGCTAACCAGATGCCTTGCTGAAATGTACTAGGTGTTTCGATATTTTTTTGTGCGCCAACTAAGTGGGCGACAGTGGGCGTAACAGCCATTAAAATGCCCGAAAAGGCTAAATAGATCGGTATCCATAAGCTGGTGCCCAAAGCAATAGCCGCTAAATCCTCACTGCCGGCACGTGCAGACATCAGAGTATCCACAAATCCCATCGAATTTTGCGCCAACTGGGCTATCATGATGGGCCAAGCCAGTACCATGAGTTGACGAATTTCAATCTTTCTTCCCATTAGGTCAGAAGATACTGTCTTGAACATAAAAGATATCCAAACGAAAGAAACCTGAATCAGGAAGCCAATAAACGATGTGCGTTGATTTGGGCAGTTAAAAGAGTGTGTATGGCAAAAAAAACGGGGCGCTTGATGCACCCCGTATTAGTCTATCAGACCTATATTTTTAGTCTAGACGCACTTTAACGTAGCTACCGGGTGCGGCTTCTATCGGGGTATGAGTAGCGTTGCCGTAATCTTTGGGCGCATCGACTTTTTTACCGGCACGACGCTTCAGCCAATCCGACCAATGTAACCACCATGAGCCTTCTTGCTTTTCAGCTGTTTCTAGCCAGTGGTCTGGGCCTTTACCTGTTTCACCTTTAATCCAGAAGTGGCGTCTGTTTTTAGAAGCGGGGTTGATAACACCTGCTACATGGCCACTCGCGCCTAACACAAACTCCAATGGGCCTTTAAAGGTTTCTGTTGCGCTGAATGTACTTTTCCAGGGCGCAATGTGATCCTCAATAGTAGACAAGAAGTAACAAGGCGCTTTAATTTTGCCAAGATCAATTGGCTCACCGCAAATAGTGACACCACCGGGCTCAACCAGCTTGTTTTCTAGGTACATCTTGTTGAGGTAAAAAGTGTACATGCGCGCCGGTAGGTTGGTTGGATCGCTGTTCCAGTAAAGAATATCGAAAGGAGGTGGCGTTTGTCCTTTTAAATAGTTATTCACAACGTATGACCAAATGAGGTCATTAGAGCGAAGCATATTGAATGAAGTAGAAAGCTCTCTTCCGTGTAATATCCCCTCTTTATTGACCTTTTCTTCCAAGGTTTTCACTTGGTATTCATCAATAAATACTTTCAGATCGCCTGGGTCATTAAAGTCAGTCAGAGTTGTTAAGTAGGTAGCTGATGCGATGCTGTTATCTTTGAGGTTGGCCATGACGGCCATTGCCGTTGCCATGAGTGTTCCACCCACACACCATGCCACAGCGTTAATTTTGTCTTGTTCAGTGATCTCTTTGGTCACTTCGACTGCTTTTAATACACCACGCTCAACATAATCGTCCCAGCTTAGATCACTCATTGCTTTGCTGGGGTTGACCCAAGCCACCAGGAATACGTTATATCCCTGCTCAACACAAAACTTCACATAGGAGTTATGGGGTTGTAAGTCTAATATATAGAACTTGTTGATACTGGGAGGGACGATAAGCAAAGGCTTTTCGAAGACTTGCTCAGCTTCAGGCTTGTAATGAATTAGCTGGAAAAGATCATTTTGGAAAACCACAGCACCTTCAGTCGTCGCAATGTTCTTGCCAAGCTCAAAAGCGGTTTCATCGGTCATGCTGATATGACCTTTATCGATATCACCTAGCAGGTTTTTGAGGCCATCAACCAAACTTTGACCATTCGTTTCTAGCGCTTGTTGAAGCACTTCCGGATTGGTTACGGCAAAGTTGGTGGGTGACATAGCGTCAACGAATTGCTGTGTGTAGAACTCAAGCTTCTTTTGCTCTTTATCTGAAAGCTGGGCTTGAGAGGCCATTTCAGTCAGCATCTTTGAAGACAGTAAATAAGATTGCTTGATGTAATCAAAAATGGGGTTTTTTGACCACTCTTCGTTCTGGAAACGTCGATCACCCGGTGCTGGCTGAGCAACTTGCTCAGTTGCACCTGTCAGCAAGTTTTTCCACAGGTTGAGTTGTGCCTGCTGATAATCAGCAATCGCTTTGATCCACAAGGTTGGATCTTCTAAAGAGCGTGTAGCCAACTCTGTCCAAGAATGGGTAAACTGTCGGAAGATATCATCTCCTCCAGTCGCCGAATACATCTCAAGAAGTTTGCTGGTTTCTTCACTGACATAATTGATGAAGGCTTGTGGGTCGGTGGTAAAGCTGTCGTTCTTATCCATAGATGCTGCCTGTTAATGCACTGAGTTATCTTATCGTCATAATGAAATCGGTTACACTGTATACCGATTCGTTCTAATACCACATTAGCACTTAGGTGGACATGAGTCGAATGCTAAGGAGAATTTATGTGCAGTGCAACAAATAGTCAACCCGCTATCGCCTTAGAGTTAATGACCACATCCGGCTGTCATCTCTGTGACGAGGCTATCCAGCTTATAGTACAAGTAATTGATGCTGATAACTTTACTGTGGATTTGGTCGATATCGCATTTGATGATGTGTTGATGGAAAACTATGCGACAAAAATTCCGGTATTGGTGTGCCCCGAGCAAAAAAAAGAGCTGGGATGGCCATTTGACCTATCGCAGCTCTCTGATTATGCCCAGCAACTTTTAACGAATCGCATTACTCCAAGCTAGTTGAGCACGCTCATAATCACTGAATACCCGTGCAGGTTGGTTTGCCATAGTGTTATAAATGACACCAAACGCCAATACATTGAGTACATACCCGCGCGTTTCATCAAATGGGATGGTTTCAATCCATATATCGAGCGGCAGTTGTCCTCTAGCCGATAGCCATTGGCGAACGCGCCCGGGGCCGGCGTTATAGGCTGCTGTTGCATGTACACGGTTATCACCAAACTGACGTTGCATTTGCGCAAGGTAAGCAGAGCCTAAACGAACATTGATCTCAGGCTCATTTAATCTTTCCAAATTAACTAAGGGAATATTAGCGCGTTGAGCAGTCTCTCTTGCGGTTGCTGGCATGAGTTGCATTAAACCTCTGGCGCCCGCTCCAGAGCGAGCCACATCGAGGAAGGCGCTTTCTTGGCGAGTAACGGCTAATGCCCAGGAGGGTTCAATTTCGAACTCAAGACTGGCTTGATCAAATAACTCCTTAAAAGGAGCTGGAAATCTAAGTGCTAGATCATTCCATTGATCGCTAGCAATGGCACCGCGGATCCCTTGAAAATACCATCCCCAGCTTTGAACAATATGCGCTGCAGCGTGGATCTGCTCTGGAGCCAGCATGGATACAAGGAAGTTCCACTCTTGAGTAGCTTCCCGGGATTGTCCGAGTTGATAAAACTCATACATGCGTTGCATGGCGGGTAGTTGTTGAACTTGTTGTTTAAGTGCAGGGGAGAAGTCACTGGGTTGATTGTTTATTGAGAAAGGTCGTTGCGTTAGTTCGGCCGCTTTGAAACCATAGTAGCTTCGCTCTGAGGTCAGGGCGTTTAATTCCTCTTGGTCCGGTTGGTTTCCTAATTGTAGGTTCGCAACGAGAGACCAATAGAGCCAGCGTCCCTCCGACTGAAGATTATCTGGCAGTTGTTGAATAAAGTTCAGTACTCTTACCCAGTCCTGATCTACCAGTGCAAGACGAATTCGCCACTCAGTGACTGTACTATATTCGAAACCCGGATCCACCTTTGCTAGCAGGCTTTCTGCATCAGGCTGAAAGCGTTTAGCAAATAAAACCCCGAGTCGATTTACCACGGGTGCCTGTAGATTGGATGATAAGGGTAAGTTTTCGTTCAGTTGTGACCAAGTCAGAAGCGCTTGGCGCAAGTCTTGGCTACTGAGTCTATTCACAGCCAAAGCAACTAAACGATCCAGATTGGGTGTTTCGGGTTTAAGTAGGTTTGGGTTTTCTGCTAAGACATCCGGTTGGTTATAAAGTGTCCAGACAAGAGACATCTGTTGCTGATCAGAGGGTGACGTAATAAAGCGTTCTGCATAGCGTGCAATAGCGACGTTGTTAGCCTCTAGTGCCATGAGAGCACGTTCTAAACCAGTTGATGAACTGATGATGTTTTGATCGATCATCTGTTGAAAAAGAGGATCGCAAGCTGCATGTTGAGAGTTGCCCGTTGTCCATAAGCGTAATCCTTCCGTATAGGCTTTTTCTATTTCACCACCTGCAAGAATACTGCGTGCTGTTAAGCATTGTAACTGAGCACTGGGGTTACGTACCTTGGTAATATATTCATCGAATAAAGCCCACTGGCGTTGTTGCCCTAACTGCACGCTGTAAGCACTGGCAAAGCGCTGATAAAGCGGTGTTCCCTGAAAATTCGCGAGAAGTTCATCCGCTTGTGCAGGAGTCAAATCTTTAATGGCTTGGGAGGCTTGAGCAAATTGAATGTATGGAAACAGCGGGTAGTCAACCAGTTCTGGAAGCAAAGGCTCAACACGCGCTTGGTTTCCCGAGCGCGCAGAGTCCAGTGCATCCAGGAATTGCTCGCGTTGCGTTTCAATTGAGTTTGCAAAAAGTGAAGCAGAAAAGAGCATGCTGGTGAACAGCACGCATGCACGTTTCATTAGATACACCTGATTACCTCCGAAAAAGAGTGCGCCTCGATGGCACTTAACTAAAGACAGTGTACTGCTTGCTGGGTTCATTTGAGAAGAGTCTTTTAAAGAAAACCAATTCGGATTTCAGCACAATCTCTGTTCTGTTTTTCTGGTAGAATGCAGCCCAAACACATCATGGTAAAGAAAGTAGATAGTATGGCACTGATCAGATTGGATTCACTCTCATTAGCACTGGGCAACCGTGTGCTTTTTGATAATGCGGCATTACAAATCGAAGCGGGCGAACGCATTGCCTTGGTTGGTTTAAATGGTGCGGGTAAATCGACCCTTATGAAAGTGATCAGTGGAGAGGTGCATGTTGATAGTGGTGCTGTTTGGCGGGCTCCCTCCCTGCGTATTGCTCAACTGCCACAAGCATTGCCACAAGCCGATGATCGGACAGTGCAAGAGGTTGTGAGTAACGGACTATCCGATGTTGTTGAGATGCGCCAGGCCTATGAGTCACTCGCGATGCGTCATGATGATCAAGCTATGCGTGAGCTTGAGGTGCTTCAGCACAAAATCGAAGCAGTAGATGGGTGGCATCTAGAGCAAAAAGTGGAACGTATTTTGACGCGACTAGCGCTTAATCCTGATCAGCGAATGTCTGAACTATCAGGTGGCTGGCGTAGAAGGGCGGCTTTAGGTGCGGCTCTGGTACAAGAGCCTGATTTGCTTTTACTGGATGAACCAACCAACCACTTGGACATAGAGGCGATTGAATGGTTGGAGCAGGTTCTACTTGAGTTCAAGGGAGGTGTGTTACTCATCTCGCATGATAGAGCGATGGTCGATCACTTGGCGACCTCTATCGTTGAATTAGATCGTGGCATATTAACTAAATTTCCAGGTAACCACTCAAAATATTTACAGCTAAAAGAAGCCTTGCTAGAAGAAGAAGCACGTCATCAAGCTGAGTTCGACAAAAAATTGGCTCAAGAAGAGCGCTGGATTCGACAAGGTATTAAAGCGAGAAGAACGCGTAATGAAGGTCGAGTCAGAGCTTTAGAACAACTTAGACGTGAGCGATCTCAACGTCGTGATCGCCAGGGTAAAGCCAGTTTTTCGTTAGATGAAGCGGCTAAATCAGGCAAGCTTGTGGTGGAACTAGAGCAGGTCTCACACGCCTTCGCCAATAAACCCATCATTGATCAGCTTAACCTTAAAATTCAACGAGGAGATCGCATTGGCTTGATTGGCCCGAATGGCGTGGGTAAAAGCACTTTGTTGAAAATTTTATTAGGTGAGCTGAAGCCAAACCAGGGAAAGGTTACCATCGGTACCAAAATGGAAGTTGCCTACTTTGATCAGCTTCGAGATAGCTTAGACCTTGAAAAAAGTGTGATCGATAATATTTCGGGCGGTCGAGAAAGCATTGAAGTGCAGGGAAGATCGCGACATATCATCAGTTACCTGTCTGATTTTCTATTCAGTGCTGAACGAGCCAGAACACCTGTCAAAGCACTGTCAGGTGGCGAGTGTAACCGTGTGTTGCTTGCACGATTATTCAGTAAACCAGCGAACTTGCTGGTGCTGGACGAGCCAACTAATGATCTTGATGTAGAAACGCTTGAGTTGTTAGAAGAAATTCTCATGTCATTTCAGGGCACGGTGCTCTTGGTGAGCCATGATCGGGCTTTTCTTGACAATGTTGTCACCAGCACCCTGGTGTTCGAAGGGCAGGGGAAAGTAAAAGAATATGTCGGTGGTTATCAAGACTGGTTAAGGCAACGAACGCTACAGCCTACTGAAAAACAAAGTGATTTGGTGCTAGATGCGGCAAAAAAGGCCGATGTTGATCAAAAAACGGTAACGTCACAGGTGTCGACTCGGAAGTTGAGTTACAAGTTACAGCGTGAATTAGATGCCTTGCCAGGGTTGCTTGAAGAGGCAGAGGAAAAGCTGGAAGCCCTGCAACAAGTTTGTGCCGATACTGATTTTTACAATCAAGACCATGCTGTCGTCAGCGAAACATTAGAGCAATTACAACAACAAGAGGCGCTGGTCGAGCGCCTCATGGAGCGTTGGGTAGAACTTGAAGCTATGTAACGCTAGTTAATCCTGAGGGTCTCTGACACGAATCGCCAACACATCACATTGTGCGCCATGAAGCACTCCATTCGCAGTTGAACCTAGCAGTAGTGCTAAACCGTGACGGCCATGGCTACCTACAATGATTAAATCGGCGTTGATCTCTTTAGCGACACGGTGTATTTCAGATTCTGTGTGCCCAGTGACGATATAACGACGGCTGACGGGATGGTCTATGGTTGCACAGAGCTGATTTAGCTTCTGTTCTGCGTGCTCATCCAGTTGTTCCTGAATGGTTGATAAGTCCATTGGCACATCGCCACCATATGCAAAGGTTAAGGGTTCCACCACATGAATAATATCTAGCTCGGCATCGTAAAGTCGAGCCAGTTCGGCGGCTTTAGTAATTAATTGATCTGACTCATCAGAGAGATCAATAGCCAATAAAATGTGAGAATAAGTGCTCATGGCCGTACCCTTTTTAAAGTGAATGATTTGTTATTAAGTATAGGATAGTAAAATGGAATGGGTAATCTCAATAGCGGTAATGTTATCTCTGCTAGGCTCAATTATGTGGATTAGGCCCAGTCCAAGGGAAAAACTGATATCTGAAATTCGCCTTCATGCCCGTAAACTAGGATTCACTGTTCAGTTGGCGCAAGTAGAAACGACGCGGGGTAAGGGTGAAATGGAGCCGCAAAAATTACGCTTGCCGGCTTACCGTTTTCCGCGTAAAGAGTTGACCAAAACAGAAAAAGGTAAGTGGATCTGCTGGCAAGTGTTTAGAACCGAAAACGTCGCCAATCGAGGACTACCTTCAGGCTGGTCATGGAAAACGGGTGAGTTTGAAGTCACGCAAGAGATGTGTGAAATGATCAGTCAGCTGATTGAAAAACTCCCGGCTGGGGTCAAGGCCCTGGAATCATCGCCCATTCAGTTTACCGTGTATTGGCGTGAGGAGGGGGGTGTAGAGCAACTCGATGCTATTTTCGAGGCTATTCAGCCCTTTGTTAAATCGAATCTGTAAAACAGATGCTTGTCTGAAAGCCTAGCAGTTCATAGGAGTGGTTAATGAATCTACCTGAGCCAGGACGTTATCGTCACTATAAAGGTCAAGAATATGATGTGATGGGTGTAGCCCGGCACTCTGAAACAGAAGAGTGGATGGTGGTTTATCGGCCCGGTTATGCAATGCAGGAACTTTGGGTTAGGCCCGCAGAAATGTTTACCGAACAAGTCACGCTACCCACAGGCGAGGTGGTCGCTCGGTTTGAGTTAATCGAGCTGGACACGCACTCGCTAAACGAAAGCGTTACTGTTGCTCGTTAAGATAAGCATCCAGCGTTTCTGCTAGAGCACCTGGACCAAAGTCTTTTTTAGGTTGTAACTGGTCGATCAATCCTTGTAGTGGTAGCAATCGGTCGCGTTTTTGATGTTGAGGGACAGCGGCTCGAACCAGCATCGCTTTGGCATGTTTGAAATGTGTTAAGGCCGCTACTTTGTCTCCCTGTTGCATTAAGGCTTTGCCTTGGGTGACATGTGCGTCTGCGACCATAGAAATATTAAGCCAGTATAGCTCCTGCTGATAGGTGTTAGCCAGCTGCGCAGTCATTTTTCCTTTATTAGCCATATCAATAATCAGTTTTTCAGCAAAATTGATATAGATTTGTGCTTTGCGTACCGCACGGTCATTATTAAAAGGCTCTTGTTTTGGTCGTGTGCGGTCAGTGGTATCTTTTATTTTACTGACCTCAGTCATGAGTTCTG
>SLCQ01000088.1 GCA_007125745.1 Nitrincola sp. | reverse complement strand
TGCTTGAAAAAGGTCATTAAATGCTATTCGAATCCCATCGACACTCACTGGTGGCATATGTTTTACCCGTGCCGCATCTATTCGATGCACATAAGCAAGCGTTGAGTCAATTTCAGCGCCTACGGAAAAAATGCCTGAAACCGTAAAGCGTTTAAGTTGCGGCACAATGCCAGCGATATTGACCGAGGCTTCGGGTAGCACCAAGGTGATACGATCGCCAACTGTCGCACCCAACTGTCGAGCTAGTAACTCACCCAAAATAATGTTGAACTCCCCTGCTTCCAAGGTTTCAAGCGAACCTGATACGAAATGATCTTCAATAATAGAGACTTCAGGTTCAATGTTAGGATCTATACCGCTGAGCATCACACCATGCACTTGACCCGCGTGGGTCAACATTCCTTGAGCTTGGACAAAGGGAGCGGTTGCACGAACCTCAGAATGGTTGGCTAAGCGCTCTCGCACCTGTTGCCAGTCTTGCATCGGTTTTTGATAATCACTGAGCGTAGCGTGAGGTACCATCCCTAATATTCTTTGACGTAACTCACGGTCAAAGCCATTCATCACAGAGAGCACAACAATGAGAGCAGCAACGCCTAATGTGAGTCCAAGCATGGAAACAAGCGAGATGAAAGAGATAAAATGATTACCTCGTTTAGCGGCGGTATAACGAAACCCCACAAAGCAGGAGAAAGGTCGGAACATAATTTACTTAAACCCGTAATCAGCTGACGCTGCCTATAACAGATTGATGAATTAATTCGGTATACTCATCCTTTACCGAAACAACTTAACGGAGAATCGCTTTGGAACAGGATCGCCGACAATTCTATCGTATAGACAAATGGGTTGCACTCGAGTTTCAGCTTTTGGAAAGCAACGATAATATACTGAATCAGCCACAACCGGGCATGTTTAAAGTGACACCCTATTTTATGTTGCATGCCGAACTTGAACATCTGAACAGGTCAATTGAAAGCACCTTTGATTCCTTGGCCCAGCAAAACGACAGCACGCTTAACCTGTTACAACTGTTAAATCAAAAAATAGATATTATTACGCAATCCTTAAGTGACAATGAACAACTCGGTTTCAACATACGTAGCGATAAAGTCAACTTAAGCGAAGGCGGTATCTCATTTAACCTAGAGCATTCTCTTGAGTTAGGACAGCTGATTTTGATCAGACTCATCGTTCCAGAATCTGATGTCGGTTTACGTTTAATGGCTGAAGTGAAACGTTGCGATGAAAAAGATGAGCAATTTGATGTAGGATTAGAGTTTCTGAGAATGCCTGAAGTCTGTCGCACTGAATTAGCTCGTTTAATTTTCCGTTCTCAAATAGAACAACATAAAGCTCACAAGGAAAGCTTAGCCGATGGCGAAGTATCATAAACTCTTACACCATCTGGGTGTTGCTACTGGGTTTATTTTTCTAATAGTCTGGTTTTATACAGGAAGGCAACTTGGCTTTCTAGACTGGGCCGTGAGCTTTGCCCCTGCAAGTCATGCTGGTGCTGTGTTAATGCTGGCTATCATGGTTATGATGGTACCAGCCTTTCTTATATGGAAGTACGCTAATCGCTGGCTTGAGCGTAAACTCAATGTGACGGGTAAGTATTACGAAGATGATGTTTACCGTAAGTAAACGCTAGGGTATGAAAATAACTTACCCTAGCCTATACAGAACTCTAAACGTTATGCTCTAGAGATTAGCGACCCGATTTATCCCTGCAATCGCTGCAACCCGATAAGCTTCCGCCATCGTCGGGTAATTGAAGGTTGTGTTCACAAAGTACATTAAAGTATTGGCTTCACCTTCTTGCCTCATAATCGCCTGGCCGATATGGATAATCTCTGACGCCTGATCACCAAAGCAGTGAATACCGAGTATTTTGAATGTTTCACGATGGAAAAGAATCTTCAACATACCAACGGGTTCGCCTGATATTTGAGCTCTTGCCGTATCTTTAAAGAAAGCTTGGCCCACTTCATAAGGCACTTTATCAGCCGTTAACTCCTCTTCAGTTTTACCGACAGAGCTGATTTCCGGAATCGTATAGATACCCGTTGGTACATCATCAATATAGCGGAAGTCATCTGCTTGTAGCAGATCGGAAGCAGCTGAACGCCCCTGATCTAAGGCTGCTGATGCAAGGCTTGGCCAACCAATCACATCTCCAACGGCATAAATACCTTCGCAGGAAGTTTTATAGTGCTGGTCTACTTCAACCTGACCACGGCTATTAGCGGTGAGCCCAATATTCTCTAATCCTAGCCCTTTCGTGTTGCCTGAGCGTCCTGCACACCATAAAAATGCGTCGGCACGAAGACGTTTACCCGACTTAAACTCAACAGACACACCGCGATCATCACCTACAATACTTTGGTACTCTTCATTGTGGCGGATCTTAACAGCATTGTTGCGCAGGTGGTAACTGAGTGAATCAGAAATTTCATGATCCAAAAAAGATAACAGTCGATCACGGTTATCGATCAAGTCAACTTTGACCCCCAAACCACTAAAAATAGATGCATACTCACAACCGATAACACCCGCACCATAAATAACCATGGTTCTTGGGGTGTGATTGAGTTTCAAAATAGAATCTGAGTTGTAGATACGCGGGTGGTTGAAATCTACATCCGCTGGACACCAAGGGCTGGAACCCGTGGCAATGATATAGTTTTTTGCGCGCAAAACCTCAATTTCTTGGCCATCACTTTTAATTTCAAGTCGACCCTTTTCTGTGAAGGTTGCAAAACCAAAAAAAACATCAATTCGGTTACGCGCATAAAAGTTGGTCCGCAACATTACCTGGTTAGAAATAACCTTTTCAGCGCGACGCAACACCTTAGGAAAAGAAAACCAGCGCGGTTCCCCAATATCACGGAACATTGGATTGGTGTTAAATTCAATAATCTGTTTAACAGAATGGCGCAGAGCTTTTGAGGGAATGGTGCCTTTGTGTGTACAGTTGCCACCCACTGTATCTTGTTCTTCTATAACCGCAACGCGCAGACCTTTTTTTGCCGCATTCATTGCGGCACCTTCGCCTGCAGGCCCTGATCCTATGACTACGACATCGTAGTTATACTCAGCCATTCGTTATCCCCTTTATGATTATTAAATTCGATGGATCAAAATACGCTAGTTAGCTTTAAAATCCAGCCTTAAAACTCTACTCCACCAAGCCTAAACGCCTAGCCGATTAAAACCAATTAACCTTTAGATTTAACCTCATAGGCAAGCTCTGTATTCAAAGATTTATTTGCTTTGCGAGCATTGATGATACGTTGCTTTTCCTCTTCATCTTCACAAATTTCTTTATCACCACCACAGATATCACACTCCTTCACCATGCCTAATGAGCTCATACCACCACAGGAGCCTGCAATTGGCTTGCGCCCCATAATGACACCAACTGACATACCCAGTGTAATGACCAATAACGCGACCAGTGTAATAAAAAACAGCTCCATAAAAACCTCCCAGCTATGATTCCGACCAGAATTAGAAATGGCCGGAACATTCGTTACCGGCCATTTTATCGAACTTACTAGGG
>SLCQ01000054.1 GCA_007125745.1 Nitrincola sp. | reverse complement strand
TCATCGCCGCTATTACTGTTGCTGAATTAAATGGGGCTTGAAACACCTCAATTCAAGTGGTTATTTTTTAAACAATCAAAAATTATTCTTCGATCCAGATCAGGCTGACCATACGGCCTGTCTGTCCATCACGACGGTAGGAGTAGAAGTACTCACTATCCGTAAAGGTACAGAAATCACCACCATAAATATCCGTGACACCGGCCGCATTCAGACGAATACGCGCTAACTGATAGATATCGGCAAGCCACTTTTCAGGATTAGTTGGCGAGCGTACAAAGGCATCAGAGGCTTGCGGCTGATTCTCACAGAAGGCTAAAAACACATCGTCGCCAACTTCAAAAGCCAAAGGACCTATCGCAGGGCCAAGCCAGACTTGCACCTCGTTTGGATCATCGAAGACAGCGAGGGTATTTTCCAGCACACCGCCAGCGAGTCCTCGCCAACCAGCATGAGCGGCGGCAACACGCGTTCCAGAACGATCACTCAACAGAACAGGTAAGCAATCCGCAGTCATAATAGCGCAGGCAACACCCGGCTCATCTGTCCAGCAGGCATCAGCGGCCATGGGTAGATCATCAGGGCCCGCTTTCACAACCGCACAACCATGCACTTGCTCAAGCCATTGAGCTGGTTTTTTTAAGCCGAGGGCGTGATGCAGGATTTCTCTATTCTGCTCGACATGCTCTGGATCATCGCCAACATGGTAAGCAAAGTTCAATCCAGAGAAAGGCGCTTGACTCACGCCATCTAAACGGGTCGTGGTTAGGGCATGTACGCTCGGCTTAACAGGCCAGCTGGCTCTGATCAGTTTCATAGGCTAAAGCTCGTGCTCATATTGTTGCGCATCCTGCACCAGCAACACACGCAAGGTTTCGAAATCCTCAGGAAGGTCTACTTCCCAGCTCATCTGCTGACCCGTACGAGGATGCCATAGTTCCAATTTTTTGGCATGCAGTGCTTGGCGGCGTAAGTTTTTTAGCGCCTCTTGAAGCCCTTCTGAACAACCTTTTGGCAAGCGGAAACGACCGCCGTATAATGGATCACCGACCAACGGATAGTTAATGTGTGCCATATGGACGCGTATTTGATGCGTACGTCCTGTTTCTAATTTCAAGCGAATATGGGTGTGGGCACGAAACTTTTCCAGCACGCGATAGTGAGTAATCGCTTCTTTGCCAACCCCAACGACTGACATCTTTTGACGATTTTTAGAGTGGCGACCCATTGGCTCATCAACACAGCCACCCCCGGTCATCACGCCTTGTACAATCGCCTCATATTCACGTCCCATACTACGATCCTGCAACTGCGCGACCAGATCCGTTTGTGCCTGAATGGTTTTCGCCACCACCATCAATCCGGTGGTTTCTTTATCCAGACGATGCACTATGCCGGCTCTAGGCACATGCGCAATCGTTGGGCAATGGTGTAACAGTGCGTTCAGCAAGGTTCCATCAGCATGACCCGCCGCTGGGTGTACCACCAAACCGGAGGGTTTGTTCAGAATTAAAATATCATCATCTTCGTAAACAATGTCTAAAGGGATGGACTGGCCGACATGACGTTCAATCGCTTGAATCTCAGCAGTCACGGTGATCTCTTCACCTCCGGTCAACTTATCTCTTGGACGACGAGATTCACCATTCACACGCAAACTTCCCTCTTTAATCCAGCTTTGTAAGCGCGAACGTGAGTAATCGGGAAAAAGTTGCGATACCGCTTGATCCAGTCGTAGACCAAACATTTCTGCGGGTACGGTGGCTTGTAAATCAACCTGTTCTGACATCGGATACCAATCTTTGCTCTGGAGTGTTTTAGCTTAGCATCGGGTTGTGTTTTAATAGACCCGATAAACGTACACTCAGTATAACTGAAACCGATCAAAAAGATCTTATTCAGTCAACATCTCAGGATATAGCAATATGCAATTCGTCAAAGTGATTGGCACCCTGACCCTTCTGATAATCATGTCTGGTTGTTCATGGTTTGGTGGGGACAAAACAATTCCCGATATTCCCGAGCAGGTTCTTTATGATGACGCCATGAGCGCGCTTGATGCTGGAAACTGGTCACTGGCGATAGAGCGCCTGCAACTATTGGAAGCTCGCTACCCCTTTGGGCGCTACTCTCAACAGGCACAACTAGAGCTGATATATGCTTACTACCGTAATCGTGAGCCTGCCGCGGCGCGTGCGGCCGCGGATCGCTTTGTCCGCTTACACCCGAACCATGAAAATATTGATTACGCCTACTATTTAAAAGGGCTGACCTCTTTTGAAGAAGATCGAAATTTTCTAGCGCGTTTCTTACCTCTTGATGAAACTCAGCGTGACCCAGGTGCGGCATTAGACTCTTTTGAGAGTTTCTCAATTTTGCTTAATCGATATCCAGACAGTGAGTTTGCACCCGATGCTCAGCGTCGAATGCAGTATCTAAAAAATCGTCTAGCGACCTATGAAATCCATGTTGCCAGTTTCTACATGAAGCGCGAAGCATGGATTGCCGCCGCCAATCGAGGCCGCTACGTTGTCGAAAACTTTCAAGAGACGCCCGCTGTACCTGACGCTCTAGCGATTATGGCGGAGTCTTATACTAAGCTTGGAATGGATGACCTGGCAGAGAACGCCTTGGAAGTATTACGTGTCAACTTCCCAGACTACATTATTCGTCCTTTCTCACCACAGCGCTTTGACCTGCTATACACAGCGACCTTTGGCTTGCTGGGTGATATTGAACCAGCTACACCTGCCCGACCTGTGAACCCGGATCGTGTTCGCCAAGCCGATGCTGACAGCAATGAAAGCACAGGACGTCGTTCACTGCTTCACCGTATTAGTTTTGGAACGCTTGGTAGTGATGGTACTGAAGAAAGCGGAGAACTGATCGAGCAAGGTGAATAACCAAGACTTAATATCTCTTTGCGTAAGAAAGCTACCTTAGGGTGGCTTTTTTATTGTTAGGATGCTGTAGACGGGAACTTTAAGTGGTTTATCTTATCTGTTATGTTATAACAAATTAATACTTAGTCTCTCGAATCTTAGGAGCAAACCATGATCAAACTAACCTTGCCTCTTTTACTAGCCGCCAGTAGCGTTGCATTTGCGCACTCTTCGCATGATCACTCACACGACCACTCACACGACCACTCACACGACCACTCACATGATCATAGCCACGATCACCATTCTCTTGATGCTCATGTTCATGGTATGGCGCATCTGGATGTAGTCCTTGAAGGTAATATGTTATTGGCCAGCATCAAAGCACCTGCCGCTGACTTTGTTGGCTTTGAACATGTGGCCTCTACTGACGAACAAAAGAACAAAGTTTACGATATGCTAGGTAAATTGGAACTGGCTGATACGCTTTGGACTCTTCCTGAAGCCGCTGGGTGTATCCGTGAAGATATTACTATAGAGCATGAGTTACTGGCATCTGATCATGACCACAGCCACGACCACAGCCACGACCACAGCCACGACCACAGCCACGACCACAGCCACGACCACAGCCACGACCACAGCCACGACCACAGCCATAAACACGATCATGATCATGTCCATA
>SLCQ01000045.1 GCA_007125745.1 Nitrincola sp. | reverse complement strand
TCCTAAAATCCGACTTTTACAGGTTACGCATGACGCGCTATATATTCGTCACAGGCGGTGTAGTGTCCTCACTGGGCAAAGGTATTGCCTCAGCTTCACTGGCAGCCATTCTTGAGGCCCGCGGTCTCAAGGTCACTATGCTAAAACTCGATCCGTACATCAACGTGGATCCGGGTACAATGAGTCCATTCCAGCATGGAGAAGTATTTGTCACCGATGACGGTGCCGAGACGGATCTGGATTTGGGCCACTATGAACGTTTCATACGTACGACTATGACTCGTCGTAATAACTTTACGACGGGGCGTGTATACCAACATGTTCTTCGTAAAGAACGACGTGGTGATTATTTAGGTGGAACCGTTCAGGTTATTCCTCATATCACCGACGAAATTAAGCGTCGTGTTGTCGAAGGTGCCAGTGGTTCAGATGTCGCCTTAGTTGAAATAGGCGGAACAGTCGGTGATATAGAATCACTGCCTTTTCTAGAAGCGGTTCGACAACTGCGTATCGAAGTAGGTGCGAACAACGCCATGTTTATGCACTTAACCTTAGTGCCATACATTGCTACCGCCGGTGAAACCAAAACCAAGCCCTCTCAACACTCGGTTAAAGAGCTACGCTCTATTGGTATACAGCCCGATATACTGGTGTGTAGATCTGAGCAAGTGTTACCTGCATCTGCTCGGCGCAAGCTGGCGATGTTCACCAATGTTGAAGAGCGTGCAGTCATTTCTTTGCCAGATGCAAAATCTATCTACTCCATCCCGCGTATGCTGTTTGAACAGGGTCTAGATGATATTGTAGCTGATCGTTTTCGTCTTGAATGTCCTACTGCTGATCTACATGAATGGGATCGCGTTGCAGACTGCTTCCTGAACCCTGAAGGCGAAGTGCGTATTGCCATGGTTGGTAAATACATGGAGTTGCTGGATGCATACAAGTCGTTAATTGAAGCCATTACCCATGCCGGTATTTCCCTGCGCAAAAAAGTTCAGATCGAATATATTGATTCTGAACGTGTTGAACGAGAAGGCGCTGAAATCCTTCAGGGTGCTTCAGCCATTCTTGTTCCGGGAGGCTTTGGTGAACGCGGTGTAGAAGGGAAAATCCTTGCGGCTCGCTATGCGCGTGAAAATAAGGTCCCTTACTTAGGTATCTGCTTAGGCATGCAAGTGGCTGTCATTGAGTTCGCGCGTCATGTTGCTGGATTGGAAAAAGCCAACTCGACTGAGTTTGATAAACAATCAGCGCATCCGGTTATTGGTCTTATCACTGAATGGGTGGATCTAGACGGAAATGTCGAACAGCGTTCAGCTGAAACAGACCTGGGTGGAACCATGCGCTTAGGTGCGCAAGTCTGTCATCTTGTTGAAGGCTCAAAATCCGCCCAAGTCTATGGCTCAACGGAAATTCGAGAGCGTCACCGTCATCGCTATGAAGTGAACAACTATTACTTACCACTACTGGAAAAGGCGGGTTTACTTATCGCTGGTCGATCAGCAGACGGTGAGTTGGTTGAAGTGGTTGAAGTGCCAGATCATCCTTGGTACGTGGCTTGTCAATTCCATCCGGAATTTACCTCAACACCACGTTATGGGCATGGTCTATTTACTGGCTTTATTCAAGCCGCCTTAGATCACGCTGTGAAAAACAAATACTGAAAACGAAAACGTTACCCACTTTATTGGAGAGTAAGTAATGGCAAAGATTGCTGATATCAAAGCGCGTGAGGTTCTAGATTCGCGTGGTAACCCAACCGTTGAGGCGGATGTTATTCTAGATTCCAGCGTTATCGGATCAGCCTGTGCACCATCTGGGGCTTCTACTGGCTCGCGTGAGGCACTGGAATTGCGTGATGGCGATAAATCACGTTACTTGGGTAAAGGTGTATTGAAAGCTGTTGCCGCCATCAATACGACTATTCGTGAAGCCCTTATTGGGATGGATGTAACGGACCAACAAGCGCTTGATCATAAAATGCTTGAACTGGATGGAACCGAGAATAAGTCAGTTTTGGGTGCTAATGCCATTTTGGCCGTCTCCTTAGCAGCGGCTAAAGCGGCAGCTACCGCCAAAGGTATACCACTCTATGCACATATTGCTGAATTGAATGGAACACCGGGTCAATTTTCAATGCCTGTGCCGATGATGAATATCCTTAATGGTGGTGAACACGCCGATAATAATGTCGATATTCAAGAGTTTATGGTGCAACCAGTTAACTTTACCCGTTTTAGTGAAGCGCTTCGTTGTGGTACCGAAATTTTCCATTCACTCAAATCCGTTCTAAAAGCACGTGGTTTGAACACCGCGGTCGGTGATGAGGGGGGCTTTGCTCCAAACCTAGGCTCTAATGAAGAAGCGCTTGTCGTCATTCGCGAAGCGATTGAGAAGGCCGGTTACGAGCTCGGTAAGGATGTTACCTTGGCGCTAGACTGTGCGGCTTCTGAATTTTACAAAGCGGGTCAATATGACCTGTCAGGTGAAGGTCAAGTTTTTGATCCAGAGGGCTTTGCCGATTATCTAAAAATGCTCTCTGAAAAATATCCTATTGTCTCTATTGAAGATGGTATGGACGAATCAGACTGGGCTGGTTGGGCAGACTTAACCCGTAAAGTGGGTGAAAAAGTACAGCTGGTTGGTGATGATCTGTTTGTGACCAATACCAAGATATTGAAAGAGGGTATTGATAAAGATATCGCAAACTCTATCTTGATAAAATTTAACCAGATCGGGTCCTTAACGGAGACTCTAGAAGCCATTCGTATGGCTAAAGAAGCGGGTTATACTGCGGTCATCTCGCATCGCTCTGGAGAGACTGAAGATACGACGATTGCAGATCTAGCGGTTGGTACCGCTGCGGGTCAAATCAAAACCGGTTCTCTATGTCGTTCAGATCGTGTTGCTAAGTATAACCGTCTCCTTAGAATCGAATCGGAACTAGGAGATAAAGCGGTTTATAACGGTTTGTCTGAAATAAAAGGTCAAGCCTGATAACAGTATGGGGAGGCATCGCCTCCCCTATGAAGCAGGTGGCTGAGTGTTCCGCTTATTAATCATCTCTCTTGTCCTGTTGTTGGGGGCCTTACAGTATCGTTTATGGTTTGGCGATCCTAACCTTCGTCAAGTTTGGCAACTTGAACAAGCAATTATTGATCAACGTCGAGAAAACCAATTGTTGACGGAGCGAAATCAACGCTTGGAAGCAGAGGTAGCTGATTTAAAAGAGGGGCTTAAAGCGATTGAAGAGCGAGCACGCAGTGAAATGGGATTAATTCAAGAAGGGGAAACATTCTTTCGTTTAATCGAACCTGATTCCCGCCAGCGGTCATCACAATGAACGCGATAAAGTTGCTACATGAACCAGTATCATGGCTATTAGGTAAACCCAGTAGCTCTGCTCAATTTCGAGCGCTGCCCGAAGATTTTCAAGTGACTGAGATACTCGGCTTTGAACCTGAAGGTTATGGTGAGCATCTTTTTCTTTATGTTCGAAAAATAGGCGAAAATACTGATTGGGTAGCGCAACAGATAGCGCGTTATACCGGTACACATCCAAAGGATATAGGCTATGCTGGTAAAAAAGATCGGCATGCCGT
>SLCQ01000182.1 GCA_007125745.1 Nitrincola sp. | reverse complement strand
CCTGTTTATGTTAGCTGGGATGATTCCGCTCCCGTTGTGTTGTGGGAATAGCTTATGATTAGCCAGCAAAAAATCTATGAACGGCTTCGTCGACTCCTACCCAGTGGTCGAATGATTGTTTTTAGTATCCCGTTTCTATGGCTTCTACTGTTTTTCTTACTGCCCTTCGCGCTGGTATTAAAAATTAGCTTTTCGACCGCCGTGATTGCGATACCGCCCTATCAGCCGATCGTCTCTTTTGCGAATGAAACCCTCACGTTAGTTCTTAATTTAGGTAATTTCCTGTTTTTAGCATCCGATAGTCTCTATGTGGAGGCCTATTGGGGGTCACTTAAAATTGCCACCATGGCAACCCTTTTGTGCTTATTAATTGGCTATCCCATGGCCTACGCCATGGCGAGAGCACCCTTACAGCTCCAGTTGGTACTGTTACTTTTGATCATGTTGCCCTCATGGACCTCTTTTTTAATCAGAGTTTATGCTTGGATGGGAATTCTGAGCAATCAGGGATTGCTCAATAACTTCTTGCTCTGGTTGGGTGTGATTAAAGAGCCTCTTCGTATCATGAACACTAACATTGCGGTTATCATCGGTATTGTATACGCCTACTTGCCTTTCATGATCCTGCCTCTTTATGCCAACTTAGTGAAAATGGACATGAGTCTTATAGAGGCCGCTTCTGACTTGGGATCGCGTAAAATCAACACTTTTTGGCGCATAACATTACCCTTGTCAAAAGGGGGGATTATTGCTGGATCTATGTTGGTGTTTATTCCTGCTGTAGGCGAGTTTGTGATTCCTGAGTTATTAGGGGGCCCCAACACCCTGATGATTGGTAAGGTACTTTGGGAAGAGTTCTTCAACAACCGTGACTGGCCGGTTGCTTCCGCTTTGGCAGTGGTGATGTTAGGGCTATTGATCATTCCCATCATACTTTTCCATCGAGCACAGCAGAAGGAGTTGGAAAAGAATGGGTAAATTACGCAATATCAGCTTTTCTACCGTGATGCTCGTATTGGGGCTACTCTTCTTATATATCCCGATGCTTATCCTCATCATCTATTCATTTAACTCGTCTAGATTGGTGACAGTATGGGCTGGGTTTTCAACGCGATGGTATTGGGAACTGTTGAAAGATAAGCAACTTTTATCTGCTGTGTGGATGAGTTTACGCATCGCTTTCTATTCAGCCACCATGGCGGTTTGCATAGGAACGTTAGCGGCATTTGTCATGACGCGCTTTAGACGTTTTCGTGGGCGAACCATGCTGTCCAGTATGGTCACTGCACCATTGGTGATGCCTGAAGTGATTACTGGCTTGTCATTACTTCTGCTGTTTGTGCATATGGCTCAAATTATCGGCTGGCCAGCTGATCGTGGGATGGTGACGGTCTGGATAGCACATACAACCTTTTGCAGTGCCTATGTTGCTGTTGTAGTGTCGTCCAGACTACGAGAGTTGGATATGTCTATTGAAGAAGCGGCCATGGACTTGGGAGCAACACCCTTCAAAACCTTTTTTCTTATTACTATTCCAGTTATCACCCCCGCTTTGATCGCAGGCTGGCTATTGGCCTTTACGCTCTCTTTAGATGACCTAGTCATTGCAAGCTTTGTGTCGGGGCCAGGCGCTTCAACATTACCGATGGTGGTTTTTTCCTCGGTGCGCTTGGGGGTATCGCCTAAGATTAATGCATTAGCGACACTGATTATTTTGGCGGTATCGCTGGTTGCTTTTATCGCTTGGTATCTGATGCGTCGCGCTGAAGAAAAAAGGCGACGACCCATACCCGATATAGATTGAGAAAAGTGAGCTTCACATACGAGCACCTAATGTGCTCGTATGTGTTAGCGAACACTATTTCTCTGTAGGTGGTACGTAACCTTCTGCCTGCTCAAAAGTCTCATTAGATAAAAACTTGAGCATCTGCTCTTGCAAAAACTTTCTGCTCGTAGGATCCATCATATTAAGATGCTTTTCATTTATGAGCATCGTTTGATGGTCTGTCCATTCTTGCCATGCTTTCTTTGAAACGCTATCAAAAATCTGTTGGCCTAATGGGCCCGGATAAGGAGGTTTCTCAAGCCCTTCAAGTGTCTCTTGGTATTTTTGACAGAATACAGTACGGGTCATTTTATCTCCTAGTCTGTTATGGCTCATTGCGCTGAGCAAATTGATGCAAGAGTTTTTTAATAGGTGCGGCAAGTCCCAGTGCTTGTTTGGGTGTATCGACGTTATACCAGAGTAAATCACAACCTTCCATGACTGATCGGTTGGCTTCCAGCAGGCTGTTATTGACGTGATACACTTCTGGCGTTATCTCAAGCCGAAAGTGGCTAAACGTATGCGTGAAGCTGGGCAGTGTTGTATCAGGCTGTTCGGGAAGCATGATCGACGCTGAATGAATAGCCGTTTTTTCTGGCAAGCTCCACAAGCCTCCCCAAATGCCACTGGGTGGGCGTTTGTGTAACAGCACCTCTTTATTCGTATTACAAATTAAAGAGAGGGTAACCTGCTTGAGTGGTATCGCTTTTTTAGGTTTAGAAAGGGGTAGTCTGTGGGTGATTCCTTTGGCACTCGCCAGACACTTTTCTTCTAATGGACAAAGTAAGCAGGAGGGTTTGCTTCGCCGGCAGATGGTTGCACCTAGGTCCATAATCGCTTGTGTGTAATCACCAGCACGTTGTTTGGGAGTATGGTATTCAGCCAGTTGCCACAATTCCTTTTGAACTTCTGCTTCACCTGTCCAGCGCTCAATGGCATGGTAACGCGCTAATACGCGTTTTACATTGCCATCTAAAATAGCTGTAGGCTGTTGGTGGCAAATAGATAAAATAGCGGCCGCTGTAGAACGACCTATTCCAGGTAATGTTTGTAATTCATCCAGTGTATTTGGAAAAGCACCTTGGAATTGTGTATCAATGAGTTGAGCGGCTTTGTGAAGATTGCGTGCTCTTGCGTAATAGCCTAGCCCCGTCCATAGATGTAATACCTCATCAATGGATGCAGAGGCGAGATCTTGAATAGTTGGAAAAGCACGCATAAACCTTTCATAGTAAGGTATCACCGTGTTGACCTGTGTTTGTTGCAACATTATCTCGGAAACCCAGACAGGATAAGGTGATTTATCCTGTTGCCAAGGCAGGTCATGCCGACCATGTTGGTCAAACCACGGCAGTAACTGTCGATGTATAGGCTCATGTGGACTTTTCATATAGTCCATTAACGTAACAAACCACGAATCAGATCTCTGGCACCCTCTTCTCCGCCAATGCGTTCGCGTATTTGCTCTTCAACACTACCACCTATACGCTCCTCTACCTGACGTTGCACTTCACGCCTGACCTCTCGTCTTAGAAGCTGGGTAAAAACACTGGTGTCAGGTCGACACATTTGCGCAGGCGGTGTATCAAACTTTCCGGCACATAAAATCGGAAGCTCTAAGCCCTCTAAACGGTTGTTCACTGAGCAGGTTTGTTGGAATAAATTCTCCATAATGGTAAATCCAAGCCGATAATCCAGTGATTTTTCAGGCAAGTTAATCTCTCCTTGAGCGCGAAGTCTCATAGCATCTAGCATCGCGGTAAGGTCATTATTGCTAACGCGACCATTGCGAAGAGTAAAGTTGCCGGATAAATCAGCAAAGGGGGTCGATCTGTCGACTTGTTGAGGGTTAATGCCAAGTGCTGTCACTGTCTGTATGCCTTGGCAAACCGTCTGAGCCATATCAATTCCCTGGAGGACGCCCTCTTTCATCTCAATCTTTGCCTGTCCATTTAAACTGTTGATCATCGCTTCAATCGATTGGCCAGAGGTTGTCAGATCAAGATTAGCGCTAAATAAGCCGCTAAAAAGGTCTGTTTCAGCAAGCTCCTGCAAGACTTGACCGAGCTGAATGGTGTTAATTTGGGCAGTTAATTGACTCTTTGCAGGGCTGTTTCGAGCATCAATACTGCCGGAAGCATGAACCTTCCCGGAGTAGATCTGTGTTCTCAGGTGTTCAAGGTTGAGAATGCCATCGGTTGCAGAAAGAGCTAAGCTTGGTTGAGTTAAGGTACGTTCCATGATGGTCAGTTGATCTAGGTCGAGAGCAACCGACAGATTTAATTCACGCAAAGCCTCTAGGGGTAAAATGTCATCACTTGGCCAACCACTGCTATTTTGTGAGTTTGCAGAGCTAGCGCCTGAATTAGAGTCACCCGCTGGCATATAGCGATCTGCATCAAGTGAGTCGCCTTTAAGTGTCAGAGCAATATGGCCGCTATCAACGGATAGATTGGCATGTCCCGTCAGTGCGGCATCATCAAGGTTGATCGACAGTGGGTTAAACTGAAGTGCTTGTAAATCGCCCTCAAATTGAGTGTTGAGCCCCAGTGCAGTTAACGCATCATGATGTTTTAATTCTGGCAACGCTTGTCCGAGTTCGGCCATCAAAGATTTCAAGTTAAAAGGTACAATAGTGACATCACCCAGTAGCTTGGGTGCACTGAAATCACTGAATTGCCAAGTACCTGATGCGCTGACAGGGCCTAAGGAAAGTGTCAGTGCTTCTGCTACAATCCGCTCATCGGTTAAATCTATCGCTAGTTGTGTCTTCAGAGCTAGCTCGGGCAGGCTGGGTGGAAGCTGTTGGCCACTTAACTGGCTGGTGATATTGAAATCGCTCAGTCTAATGTTTTCTAAGTCTGAAGAAAGGTGTAACTCTGTGCTTAATCGAGTGCGGGCTTCAAGGTTCGCTAGGGTTCCATCAAACTGGCGTAAATTGAACGCTAAGTTCAGCGGAAGAGAATCTCCCAATAGAACACGCCCTGTCGTTAAATCAATATCACTTAATTCTATACGACTGTTATGTAATTTGTCGGTGTATTCAAGGCGACCATTGCGAATATTGATCGATGCGATGTCAAGTTCAGGCAGTGATTGTACACCTCTACCCTCTTCGGGTGCTTGAACTGAGGGTTGAGGCTCGATGGATGAAACCTTTTCGTTAGACCAGTTTACATTACCCTCGGTATCTTTAATTAAGCTAACACTTAAACCTGTGAGTATGACATCACTCATCTCAATGCGACCCGACAAAAGTGGTATTAACTGTAAAGACACTTGAGCAGAGTCGAGTCGAGCGAGTTCAGGCTGTTCGGGGTATGAGATACGAATACTCCCCGTCTCCATCCCTAACCAAGGGTATAATGACCAACTGATATCGCCTTCAATGTTTAACTTAATTCCTGCCTGTTCAAGGGCCAGTTGTTCAATCCGCGGCTTATAATCATTGGGATCCATTACTGATGTAATGTAAAACATGCCGACAGCAACTATTAAGATTAATACACCCAGGGCTGATGCTAAGATTTTAACTAGCTTGTTCATCCTTGCCTCACTTTACGTCAAGTTGATATGTGAAACGGGCTTTGCGATTAATTTCAGTCGAATGATGTGCATCTGCCCTGCCGTTGTCGAGTTCAATATCGTATAATAGCAGGATTTACTGAATTATTTGCGGAGAAAATCATGTCGCAACGAACCGCCAGGGTCACTCGGAATACTCTGGAAACTCAAATCACCGTGTCTATCAATCTGGATGGCACAGGTCAATTTGAATCCGATACAGGTGTGCCTTTTCTAGATCATATGATGGATCAGATAGCTCGCCATGGTTTGATCGATATGGATGTTCATGCTGTCGGTGATCTGCATATTGATGATCATCACACCGTCGAAGATATTGGTATTACCCTAGGTCAAGCATTTGCCGAGGCCGTTGGTGATAAAACGGGTATTCGTCGCTATGGGCACGCCTATGTTCCGTTGGATGAGGCGTTATCACGTGTAGTCATCGACTTTTCTGGACGTCCAGGTTTGGAAATGCATGTCGATTTTACCCGAGGTCGTATTGGTAGCTTTGATGTTGATCTGTTTAGCGAGTTTTTCCATGGCTTCGTCAATCATGCCAAAGTGACGCTTCATATCGATAACTTGCGTGGTAAAAACAGTCATCATCAGGCCGAGACAGTCTTCAAAGCCTTTGGTCGTGCTCTGCGTATGGCGCTGGAAGAAGATCCACGTGCGAAGGGTATGATGCCATCAACGAAAGGGTGCTTGTAACGATGAGCAGTATCGCAGTCATCGATTATGGGATGGGTAATTTGCACTCTGTTGCCAAAGCCTTAGAGCATGTTCAACCCGGCGTTGATGTCTGGGTGACTGCAGATCCACAGCGTGTGCGTGATGCTGATCGTGTTCTTTTACCAGGCGTTGGAGCTATCAGAGACTGTATGGCTGAAATACGCCGGCTTGGCGTTGATGCGGAAGTGGCTGAAGCGATTGCATCAGGCAAGCCCTTTTTGGGAATCTGTGTGGGTTTTCAGGCTCTAATGGATTTTTCCGAAGAAAACAATGGTGTGGACTGCTTGGGACATTTTCCGGGTAAGGTGAAGTTTTTTGGCCATCAGCTGAACGATGAAGCAGGAAACCAACTAAAAGTACCCCACATGGGGTGGAATCAGGTGAACCAATCACTAGAGCACCCTCTGTGGCATGGCATCGAAAACAAGAGCCGTTTTTATTTTGTCCATAGCTACTATGTCAAGCTGGCACAACAAGCGCTAGTCGCGGGTACCTGTGAGTATGGACTGCCTTTTGATGTCGCCATGGCGCACAAAAACCTATTTGCAGTACAGTTCCACCCCGAAAAAAGCCAGCAAGCAGGACTTAAACTGTTACAAAACTTTCTGAACTGGGATGGTTCGTTTTAATCTTATCCCTTTGTCCCAAGACACATAAACAGATTAACTGGAAATTGATATGCTAATTATACCGGCAATTGACCTTAAGGACGGAAAGTGTGTTCGTCTTCGCCAAGGTAGAATGGATGATTCGACCATCTTCTCAGACAATCCAGTCGATATGGCCGCTAAATGGGTTGAAGCAGGTTGTCGTCGTTTACATCTCGTTGATCTGAACGGTGCATTTGCAGGCGAACCCGTCAATGGTGAAATCGTTAAAGACATCGCTAAAGCCTTCCCTGATCTACCCATTCAAATCGGTGGGGGTATCCGCTCAGCAGAAATCATCGACGCCTATTTAAGTGCAGGTGTTGACTATGTGATTATCGGAACTAAGGCGGTCAAAGAGCCGGATTTTGTGACTGAGATGTGTCAACGCTTTGCGGGTCATATTATTGTTGGTCTAGACGCTCAGGACGGCTTTGTTGCCACGGATGGTTGGGCAGAAGTGTCGAGTGTTAAAGCAACAGATTTGGCTATCCGTTTCCGTAATGATGGCGTGTCATCCATTGTTTATACCGATATCAGTCGTGATGGCATGATGCAAGGGGTCAATGTTGAAGCGACCGTTGCGTTAGCGCAAGAAGCGGGACTCCCGGTTATTGCTTCGGGTGGAGTGACAGATATAGATGATATTCGCCGCTTAGCCGCTGTGGCAGATAAGGGCATATTAGGAGCTATTACGGGTAGAGCGATCTATGAAGGAACCCTAGATGTCGCTGAAGCTCAGGCGCTTAGTGATCAACTTTCCAAGGTATAAGGGCAGATCATGGGTTTGGCAAAGCGTATTATCCCCTGTTTAGACGTTGAAAACGGTCGCGTCGTTAAAGGGGTTAAGTTTTTAGATATTCGTGATGCAGGCGATCCGGTTGAAATTGCACGTCGTTATGAGCAACAGGGTGCTGATGAAATCACTTTCCTAGATATTACGGCGAGCCATGAAGGGCGCGAAACGACAGTACATACCGTAGAGCGTATGGCGGCAGAGGTGTTTATCCCCTTGACTGTCGGCGGTGGTATTCGTGAGTGTGATGATATCCGTCGCATGCTAAATGCTGGCGCCGACAAAGTTTCAATTAATACCGCCGCAGTCTTCACGCCTGAGTTTGTTCAAAAAGCGGCGGATCGCTTTGGTTCACAGTGTATTGTAGTGGCGATAGATGCCAAAAAAGTGTCTTTGCCAGGAGAGGCAGACCGTTGGGAGATTTTTACGCATGGCGGTCGTAAACCCACTGGGTTAGATGCGGTCGAATGGGCAGAAAAAATGGTCAGCCTAGGTGCCGGCGAAATTCTGCTGACTTCCATGGATCAAGACGGCATGAAATCAGGCTTCGATTTAGGCGTAACACGTGCCATCAGCGAAGCGGTGAATGTGCCGGTTATTGCTTCTGGTGGAGTCGGTAACTTAGATCATCTAGTTGATGGTATTATCGAAGGTAAGGCAGATGCAGTCCTAGCGGCGTCTATCTTTCATTTTAATGAATATACGATTCCCGAAGCGAAGCGATATATGCAGTCGCGTGGTATTGAAGTTCGGTTGTAACCCTCTAGATTAGAAGGTTTGATTTCGATACCGGGTAGACCAAATGTGAAGAGATGTGGTTGTGCTTAAATATAAAATAGTTCCGGTAACACCTTTTCAACAAAACGCTACACTGGTGTGGTGTGATGAAACGCTAGAAGCGGCTGTTATCGACCCGGGTGGTGATTTGCCCAAGATTCTGGACGTTGTTCATCAAGAGGCCTTAACCTTAACCAAAATCCTTCTGACACACGGTCATCTAGACCATGTAGGTGGAACGGCTGAGTTAGCTGAGGCGATGGCGCTTCCAATCATTGGCCCGCACATAGATGATCAGTTTTGGATCGAGGGTTTGGCACAGCAAAGTTCAATGTTTGGCTTTCCCCCTGTTAAACCGTTTACACCCTCGTGCTGGTTAAACGAGGGTGATCAGGTGCAAGTAGGTAATGAAACATTTGATGTATTGCACTGCCCTGGGCATACCCCGGGGCATGTTGTTTTTTATAGTCAAAGTGCTGAGCTGGCTCAAGTGGGTGATGTGCTCTTTAACGGATCCATTGGGCGAACTGATTTTCCTAAAGGCAATCACGCAGACCTAATCGCCTCTATTCGACAGAAACTCTTTCCTTTGGGTGATCAGGTAAAGTTCATTCCTGGGCATGGTCCTATGTCCACACTGGGTGAGGAGCGACGCAGTAATCCGTTTGTATCCGACCATCGAGGCTAAAGCGTGCGCAATTAACTTGTTGCTCTACTTGTGCAGTTGTAGGGCAATTTTGAGTAACTCAGGATCAAGCCCTTTACGGTAGCGAATCAGATCATCTAAGGGGACGTCGACAACAGCACCATCGCTGACGCCCACCATGATATCGCTATAACCTGCCAGCAAAAAATCGATAGCGATGGCACCTAAACAAGATGCAAGCACTCTGTCATGTCCACTGGGTGTTCCGCCGCGCTGAATATGTCCGAGAATCGAAACATGGGGCGTAAAGCCATGCTGTTGTAACTGTTGCGCAATGTTATGGGTGAGGTCGGGCTTATTACCCTCTGCTACGACGATAATGCCACTTGAGCCCATTCCAGACCGGTGCGATGTCACAAGTTGAAGCGCAACCTCTTCAATATTGATGGCATGTTCAGGCACTAGAATCATTTCTGCCCCTGCCGCAATACCGACATGGGTCGCAAGAAATCCAGAGTTTCGCCCCATCACTTCAACCAGAAAGTGGCGCTCATGAGAGTCAGCTGTATCACGAATTCTATCGATGGCGTCCAGCGCGGTGTTCATGGCAGTATCGAAACCTATGGTGTCTTCGGTGCCAAAAATATCATTGTCGATGGTCCCTGGAAGGCCGATCACTGGGATGCCCGTCTCTTCTTCAAAAAGATGTGCGCCAGTTAATGAACCATCCCCGCCAATGACTATAAGGGCTTCAATTCCTCTCCGTTGTAAAATGTTTGCGGCCAAGGCTCTAGACTCTGTTGTGTGAAACTCAGGACAGCGGGCACTTTTTAAAAAGGTTCCTCCACGTTGAACAATATTAGATACCGATGATGAGTTGAGTGGTTCCATATCATCCTGCAGTAGCCCGCTGAACCCTCTTTGCACACCGTAAACGGTAATGTTGTGGTGCAAGGCAGAGCGAACCGCGCCCCGTATGGCGGCATTCATGCCAGGCGCATCGCCCCCGCTGGTTAAAATTGCGACAGAGGAAAAAGTTTTCACGACATCAAGTGAGGGTAAGTTATACATTGTTTTATTTCCTGTGACCGATCGCATTCATGGCATTGTTGAATCTAAGATTTACTTGATTTACGTAAATTTGGCTATGTTTTAAGTGAAGGTTAGCTTAATGTAAATGCCAATTCATTCAGTATATGTTCACATAAAATATTGAAAAATGGATGTTAGTAGTCTATTTTTAGACTTTAGTAACATCTCTGAGTGTATTAGAGATTTATATCCGAGGCCAATTTCAAGAAGCAGTAACTATGGCTTCATTTGGTCTGGGTTGGCAGTACAAAAACTATAAATTTGATGAGGTAAGTTATATGAAACGTCTCTCGCTAGCCGCAGCAGTGTCTGGTATTGTGCTAGGTGCATCTGCTTTTTCAACTCAAGCCGTTGCAGATCAGCAATTCATCACAATCGGAACCGGTGGACAAACGGGTGTTTATTTTGTGGTGGGCCAGTCCGTATGTCGTATGGTTAATCGCAATAGTGATGAGCATGGTGTTCGTTGTAACGCACCTTCAACAGGCGGTTCAGTCGCTAACGTCAATGGTATGAAGAGTGGTGAACTGGATATGGGCGTTGTGCAGTCCGATGTTCATTATCGTGCATTCAATGGCGTAGGAAACTTTGAAGAAGATGGTGCCTGGGGCGAAATGCGCTCTTTATTCACCATGCATGGTGAGCCTTTAACTGTTGTAGCGCGCGCTAGTGCAGGCATTAATGAATTCGCTGATCTTAAAGGTAAGCGAGTCAATATTGGTAATCCCGGTTCTGGTCAGCGCAACACCATGGATGTGGTCATGAACGCTATGGACTGGTCAGTTAGTGACTTCGCATTGGCTTCTCAATTAGATGCGGCTGAGCAAGCGGCAGCTTTAGCTGATAACAATATTGATGCAATGATCTATGTGGTTGGTCACCCAAATGGTTCGATTCAGGAAGCTACCACAACAATTGACGCACGTATTGTCCCAGTAACGGGTCCTGAAATCGATGAGTTGGTAGAAACTTACTCTTATTACACCCATTCAACTATTCCTGGTGGATTGTATCGTGGTAATGATGAAGATGTTCCAACCTTCGGTGTTGCAGCTACATTTGTAAGCCATGCGGGTGCTGACGAAGACACGGTTTACCATACTGTCAAAGCAGTATTCGATAATTTTGATCGCTTCAAGCGGTTACATCCTGCCTTTGCAAACTTAACAGAAGAAAACATGATTGCTGACGGCTTGACAGCACCGCTTCATCCAGGAGCTAAGCGTTACTACGTTGAGCGCGGTTGGATTGAGGAGTAATACCCTGTTGTTTTCATAAGAAATGCGCGCACTAGCTGTGCGCATTTTTGTTTGTGGATAGGGTTTTGTAACATTTCGACAGGGATATACTAATTATAATAATGTTTACATCTAACAGGCTAAGCTGATGACAACAGATACGCAAAAAACGGCTACACCGAACATTGATCTTGATGAAATGGTGGCTGCTTCAGATACCGGCGCGAGATCTCCATTTGGCTTTCAAGGTAAGTTGCTAGTAATAATAGCAGCCGCTTGGTCCTTATTTCAGTTATGGATTGCATCACCACTGCCTTTTGTATTTGGTTTTGGTGTATTTAATGCAGCCGAAGCACGCTCAATTCACTTGACCTTTGCGCTTGTGTTGGCGTATATGGCTTACCCAGCGTTTAAGAGTTCCCCTAGAAACAGAATACCGATACCCGATTGGGTGATCGGCATTCTTGCCGCTGTTTGCGCTTCTTACCTCTACTTTTTCTATGCACAATTAGCACAAAGACCCGGTGCACCGATTATGCAGGACGTCGTCATTGGGGTGCTAGGGATAATTCTGTTATTGGAAGCCGCTAGAAGAGCGTTAGGCCCTCCTCTTGTTATCATTGCTTCAATATTTATTGCCTATAGTTTATTGGGCCCACACATGCCAGGCTTGCTTGCGCATCGTGGCGTCAGTGTAAATGGTTTAATTAATCACCAATGGTTAACATCACAGGGTGTGTTCGGTATCGCGCTCGGGGTGTCCACAAGCTTTGTATTCCTGTTTGTCCTATTTGGTGCACTTCTCGATAAGGCTGGCGCTGGCAATTACTTTATTAAAGTCGCTTTCTCTATGCTGGGTCATATGCGCGGAGGGCCTGCAAAGGCCGCAGTAGTTGCGTCTGGTATGACCGGGCTTATTTCAGGTTCATCAATAGCCAACACTGTGACTACCGGTACCTTTACAATACCTATGATGAAGCGAGTGGGCTTCAGTTCAGAAAAAGCAGGTGCTGTAGAGGTGTCCTCTTCAGTGAATGGACAAATTATGCCACCTGTCATGGGTGCAGCGGCTTTCTTAATGGTTGAATATGTAGGTATTCCTTACGTTGAGGTCATTAAGCATGCCTTTTTGCCTGCTGTCATTTCCTATATTGCACTGATCTATATCGTGCACCTTGAAGCCTTGAAAGCGAATATGAAAGGCTTGCCGACAAGCAATCCTGTTAGACCTTTATTAAACAAAGTGATCGGCTTTATGACAGGTATTGTTTTCTTAATGGTACTGTCGTTTGCTGTTTACTATGGATTAGGCTGGTTAAAACCTGTCCTTGGAGATTCGACTCCTTGGGTTGTAGCCATTGCCCTTGCTGTTGTATATGTCGCGTTGTTGAAAGTTGGCTCAAAGTATCCTGAATTGGAGCTAGATGATCCGAACGCCGATTTTATTAAACTGCCTCAGACACGCCCTACCGTCATGGTGGGTCTGCACTACATTCTTCCGGTAGTCGTATTGGTCTGGTGTTTGATGGTAGAGCGTTTGTCTCCGGGTTTGTCTGCATTTTGGGCAACGGTCTTTATGATCTTCATTATGTTAACGCAGCGACCAATTATTGCTCTATTCAGAGGGCGTAGTCAGTTGGGGGCAGACATTAAGGAAGGTGTCACTGATTTATGGAATGGCTTGGTGACAGGTGCCCGCAACATGATCGGTATCGGTATCGCAACCGCGACTGCTGGTATCGTAGTGGG
>SLCQ01000035.1 GCA_007125745.1 Nitrincola sp. | reverse complement strand
GCCATTTCAACCGTACGGCGCGTCACATCCACATTATACTCATAGGAAGTCGGTGTTTTACCATCGGTTCCTAAAGAGCCATCCATCATCACAGACAAAAAACCCATCGCAATTGAACGCTGACACACCGCAGGGCTAGTACCATGATCCTGGTGCATACAGATGGGGATATGTGGAAACTCTTCTATGGCAGCCAAAATCATATGGCGTAAAAAGTTAGATCCAGCATATTTGCGTGCACCCGCGGAAGCTTGCACGATAACGGGTGAATTTGTTTTGTCAGCCGCTTCCATAATGGCGCGCATCTGCTCTAAGTTATTGACATTAAAAGCCGGGATGCCATATCCCCGTTCAGCCGCATGATCCAGCAACTGACGCATTGAAATAAGTGCCATGAAAAACCTCTCTAATATTTTTGATAAATCACTGCTGTGCAGCGCGTTGTTCTAATACAGCAACAGCAGGAAGCACCTTTCCTTCAACAAACTCCAAGAAAGCACCACCACCTGTAGAAATATAGGAAACCTGGTCCGCTATGCCATATTTATCGACCGCGGCTAAGGTATCTCCGCCACCCGCAATCGAGAAGCCATTACTATCTGCTATCGCCATCGATACCACTCGCGTACCTTCACCAAACTGGTCAAACTCGAAAACGCCCACTGGGCCGTTCCAGATGATAGTACCAGCATCTTTAAGCAAGGATGCTAAATGCTGGGCAGACTGAGGCCCGATATCCAAAATCATGTCGTCTTCAGCAACATCGTCGACCGCTTTAATGGTTGCTTGCGCATCTTCTGCAAACGCTTTTGCAACGACCACATCCACTGGAAGCGGAATATCAACTTTTTGCATCAATGTTTTGGCAACAGGAATCAGGTCATGTTCACAAAGTGATTGCCCTACAGGTTTACCTGCCGCTGCCAAAAAGGTATTCGCAATACCACCGCCGACAATCAGCTGGTCACACTTTTCAGATAAAGCATTTAACACTTCCAGTTTGGTCGATACCTTTGACCCTCCGACAATCGCCATCATCGGGCGTGCTGGAGCGTCTAAGGCTTTTGCTAATGCCTCTAATTCATTGGCTAATAGCGGCCCAGCACATGCGACAGGTGCAAATTTAGCCACACCATGTGTCGATGCTTGGGCACGATGTGCCGTACCAAATGCATCCATAACATACACATCGCACAGTGATGCCATGGTTTTAGCAAGGTCCTCGTTGTCTTTTTTCTCACCTGCATTAAAGCGCACATTTTCCAACACCACCAGATCACCTTCGGCGACTTCGAAGTCAGTGTGCAACCAGTTGCGCATGAGAGGCACAGGACGCTCTAGCAGTGTAGACAGGTGCTCTGCAACCGGGGCTAATGAGTACTTCTCTTCATACTCTCCTTCCGTAGGTCTACCTAGGTGCGACATGACCATCACCCGAGCACCGGCTTTAAGTGCAAGCTCAATGGTTGGAAGCGATGCGCGAATTCGTGCATCCGAGGTCACTTTTCCCTCTTTGACGGGTACGTTAAGATCTTCACGGATAAGCACGCGCTTTCCTGCCAAGTCCAGATCTGTCATTTTTTGAATGCTCATACTCTGAGTCCCTGTTTTATTGTTAATCAAAAAGTTACGCTTTTTCCAACCAATACTCTGCGACATCTAGCATACGATTGGCATAGCCCCATTCATTATCAAACCAACATACCATTTTTAACAATTGTCCTTCCGATACACGGGTTTGTGTCCCATCGACAATCACTGAACGGCTATCAGAGTTAAAGTCGATGGATGCATGTGGTTCTTCGGTATAGCCAAGCAAATTCACCAGCGACCCTGTCAAGGATGCTTGCTGAAAAAGAGCATTCACATCTTTGACACTGACACCCGAGGCTAAGTTAATAGAGATATCCATTAGTGATACATTAATGGTGGGAACACGCAAATGGATACACTCAAATCGACCTGCAAGATGAGGCAATAATCGATCTATGCCCTTACTTAGACCCGTATCCACTGGAATAATGGACTGCAGAGCACTGCGTGTGAGACGCAAATCCGTTCGATGATAACTATCAATCACGGGCTGGTCATTCATGGCTGAATGTACCGTGGTTGTTACACCGTTCAAAATACCAAAGTGTTGGTCCAATAGATCCAATACGGGCACTAAGCAGTTTGTCGTACAGGATGCTGCAGACACAATTCTGTCCTCAGATTTAAGGTCAGTATGGTTGATACCATAGATGATGGTTGCGTCAATATCAGCTGAGGCCGGGTTGGAAAATAGCAAGCGCTTTGCACCACCCTGCAGGTGCTTTTGTGCTTGCGCCCTGTCAGAAAAGCTTCCAGAACAATCCAGCACTAAATCAACATCTAGGTTTTTCCAAGGTAATTGAGCCGGGTCCTCAAGGTTCAACACTTTGATTGCATCACCATTAATGATTAAGTGCTGTGAATCCTGATTTACGGGTAACGGAAAACGGCCATGAGTCGTATCATAGCGCGTAAGATAGGTCAGGGTTTCAATATCCGCCAATTCATTTAATGCGACAACCTGCAACTTATGCTGCAGGTTTCGTTGATATAGCGCACGTAAAACGCATTGACCTATACGTCCATATCCATTGATTGCAATCCGATAGCTCATAGGTATGTGATCAGATCAATCCACGTGCTGTTTCAACAATGTGTTCAACGGTAAAACCAAAGTGCTTAAACAAGTCACCCGCTGGTGCCGATTCACCAAAGCTACGCATACCGACAATTGCACCGTCCAGCCCAACATACTTGTACCAGAAGTCGGCTTGTGCCGCTTCGATGGCGATGCGTGCAGTCACCGCTTTGGGTAGCACGCTCTCACGGTAAGCGGCATCTTGCTTGTCAAAACGCTCAGTACAGGGTATTGAAACCACCTGAACCTGACGCCCTTCTTGCGTGAGCACTTCTGCTGCTTCAACCGCCAACGCCACTTCTGAACCTGTTGCGATCAGAATTAAATCGGGGGTACCTTGGCAAGCTTTGAGGACATATCCACCCCGCTCAATGGCGGAAATTTGTTCTGGAGTGCGGGATTGATGCGCCAAATTTTGGCGAGAGAAGATCAATGCACTCGGACCATCAGTACGCATCACCGCAGACTTCCAGCTGACGGCTGACTCTACTGCATCACACGTACGCCAGGTCTCCATATTCGGTGTATGACGCAGGTTAGCGATCTGCTCAATCGGTTGATGTGTTGGGCCATCTTCACCCAAACCAATAGAATCATGGGTGTAGACAAAGATCACGCGCTGTTTCATCAGTGCAGCCATACGCACTGCATTGCGAGCATACTCCATAAACACCAGGAAGGTTGCACCGTAAGGAATAAAGCCGCCATGGAGCGCAATACCGTTCATGATGGCACTCATACCAAATTCACGCACACCATAATACAGATAATTTCCATCGGCTTCTGCTTTGGAAACACCCTTAGCACCCGACCAAATCGTCAGGTTAGATCCTGCTAGATCAGCTGATCCCCCCAAGAACTCTGGCAAAATCGGCCCTAATGCATTTAGGGCATTTTGTGATGCCTTACGGGTAGCAATGGTGTCGCCCTTAGCTGCTACATCCGCAATCCATTGATCAACCTGCTGACTAAAATCAGCGGGTAGCTCACCACTTAAGCGACGAAGAAGCTCATCTGCTAATTGAGGGTAAGCGTTTTTGTAGGCTAATAGTCGCTCATTCCATTCCGTTTCTGCATGACGGCCTGCTTCTACAGCGTTCCAGTCATCATAAATTTCTGCGGGCACTTCAAAAGGAAGATGAGGCCACTGTAGCTGTTCCCGAGCTAACAAAATTTCATCATCACCGAGCGGCGCACCATGACAGTCCTCTTTACCCTGCTTATTGGGTGAGCCAAAGCCTATAATGGTTTTGCAACAGATAAGTGTAGGTTGCTCAGTATTTTCACGAGCTTGCTCTATGGCTTCACGGATTTGATCCGCATCGTGACCATCCACATTTGCAATTACCTGCCAGCCATAGGCCTCAAAACGCGCTGGGGTATTGTCTGTAAACCATCCTTCCACTTCTCCATCTATGGAAATACCGTTGTCATCCCAGAAAGCGATCAGCTTTCCTAGCCCCAAGGTTCCTGCCAGTGAGCAAGCCTCATGAGAGATACCTTCCATCAAACAGCCATCACCTAAAAAGGTGTAGGTATAGTGGTCTATAATTTCGTGAGCTTCGCGGTTAAATTGTGCGGCCAGCACTTTTTCAGCGATCGCCATACCAACTGCATTGGTGATACCCTGACCGAGTGGGCCAGTCGTGGTTTCAACACCTGGACAGTAGCCATACTCTGGATGACCCGCGGTTTTGCTGTGGAGTTGACGGAAGCTCTTGATATCTTCGACACTCACATCATAGCCTGTGAGATGAAGAAGGGAGTAAATCAGCATTGAGCCGTGACCGTTGGAAAGTACAAATCGATCACGATCGTACCAGAAAGGATTAGCGGGATTATGCTTCATGAAGTCATTCCATAGGACTTCAGCGATATCCGCCATACCCATGGGTGCTCCAGGGTGACCGGATTTAGCTTTCTGTACGGCATCCATGCTCAATGCGCGGATCGCATTGGCAAGTTCACGACGAGAGGACATTCAAACAACTCCTAGGGGTGGCCCAATTTAATGTTGCGTGCGTAAAAAATAAGTGGTGATTTTCTCGCAGATAGCCATTCGCTTCAAATGCAAATGCACATAAAGCGTAAAATTCATGCAAAATCTCTTCATTTTCATGCAAAACATAGTATTCAGTTGTGAAAAACCTTGGCCAAAACGCTAAAATAGCCCAACGTTTGATCAACCTATGTCTAATTTTGAAACAATAGGACACTTCCAGATATGAGCGAATACACTCTTTTCACTTCTGAATCCGTATCAGAAGGTCATCCTGATAAAATAGCCGATCAGATTTCTGATGCTGTTTTGGATGCTATCATCGCTCGCGATAAACAAGCGCGAGTGGCCTGTGAAACACTGGTTAAAACAGGCGTTGCTATTGTAGCGGGTGAGATTTCCACCTCTGCATGGGTCGATCTGGAAGATCTGGTTAGAAATGTGATCAACGATATTGGTTACACCTCTTCTCAGGTTGGCTATGACGGTGCAACATGTGGTGTAATCAACCTTATTGGCAAGCAAAGCATTGATATTGCACAAGGTGTTGATCGAAGCAAGCCGGAAGATCAAGGCGCTGGCGATCAAGGATTAATGTTTGGATACGCCACCAATGAAACTGAATCTTTCATGCCTGCACCTATTCATTACGCACACCGTTTGGTTGAACGTCAAGCAGAGTTACGAAAAAGCGGCATGCTACCCTGGCTTCGACCTGATGCCAAAAGCCAAGTTACCTTCCGTTACGACGACTCAGGCAAACCCTGTGGTGTTGATGCCGTTGTATTATCAACACAGCATGATCCCGACATCCGCCAAGAAGACCTTCGCCGCATGGTTCAACGTGAGATCATTGAAGCTGTGATTCCCGAAGAATGGTTGAATACCAATACTCGATATCACATCAACCCAACCGGTAAATTTGTTATTGGTGGTCCCGTGGGTGACTGTGGACTCACTGGCCGAAAAATCATTGTTGATACCTATGGCGGCATGGCACGTCATGGCGGAGGGGCTTTCTCAGGCAAAGACCCTTCCAAAGTCGATCGTTCAGCCGCTTATGCTGGTCGTTATGTGGCGAAAAATATTGTAGCTGCGGGCCTGGCAGACCGTTGTGAAATTCAGGTGTCTTATGCCATCGGTGTTGCTGAGCCTACCTCAGTGTCCATTAACACCTTTGGCACTGGAAAGATCAGCGATACGCAAATCATAGAGCTTGTTGAGCAAGTCTTTGACTTACGCCCTTATGCCATTACTAAGATGCTAGACTTACTCCATCCTATGTACCAATTAACAGCCGCTTACGGACACTTTGGACGAGAGCCTTTTGAATCGACCTATGAATGGATAGATCAAGAGGGGAACCCACAAAGCGAAACCTTTACGGCATTCCCTTGGGAGAAAACAGACAAAGCTGACTCCTTACGCCAAACGGCTGGCATCTAGAACCCTATTACGACAGCCAAGTTAAGGCCTTTTGACGATGAGAACGCCCCGCTTCTATGAACCTCAGCCATTGGCTGAGGGTAACTTGCTCACACTGAGCGACGCTACATTCCAGCATGCTGGAAAAGTCTTGCGTATGCGTGCAGGCGATCATTTGATACTGTTTAATGGTGACGGTCTGGACTATTTGGCTGAGATCACACAATCTGAAAAACGTCAGATGCAGGTCAGATTGATTCAGTCTGAACTAAATCTTCGTGAATCACCTCTTTCAATTGATATTGGTCAGGCTATATCTCGCGGTGAACGAATGGACTTTGCCATTCAGAAAGCCACTGAGTTAGGTTGCCAAACCCTTTCACCTCTCTTCACAGAAAGGTGCGAAGTTCGCCTATCTGCTGAGCGACAGGAAAAGCGGCAACGACATTGGCAACAAACCGCCATTAGCGCCAGCGAACAATCTTTAAGAGCGTCACCCCCCAAGGTTCAAACACCCATGACACTGGAAGCTTGGCTGAAGGCGTGTGATGCTGAACTGAAGTTGGTTCTTCACCCTCACCAAGAGGCTCCTTTGAACAGATATCAAAAACCTCAGTCTGTCGCTTTACTCATTGGACCAGAAGGTGGGTTAACGGATACAGAAATTGAACTTGCCATGGACTATGGTTTTCATGCATTTCGCCTAGGCCCGCGAATAATGAGAACAGAAACAGCACCCATTGCGGCCTGTGCTGTTCTTCATTATCTTTGGGGTGATCTGGATTGACCAACACGTAATGAAGAACAGCCAAGCCTAACAATATAGGACTGAATATGAGTATCAAAATCGGCATAGTGATGGACCCTATCGACACCATCAGCTACAAAAAAGACTCCAGCTTGGCGATGTTATGGGCGGCTCAACGAAAAGGGTGGGCTCTATGGTACATGGAACCCTCTGATTTAAGCATTGCTCAGGGAGAAGCCATGGGGCGCATGGCTCCCCTTCAGGTTCAGATGGACCCGATTCACTGGTTTGAGCGTGGCGCCTATCAAGAACAACCTTTGGCAGAGCTGGATGTTATTCTGATGCGTAAGGATCCACCCTTTGACAATGAGTTTCTTTACACCACGCATATCCTTGCGCTGGCTGAACGACAGGGTACTCTCATCGTCAATCGAACACAGGGCTTACGTGACTTTAACGAAAAGCTTTTCGCTACCCATTTTCCACAATGTTGCCCTCCGGTGTTGGTATCAAAAAATCCAGATGCGCTTCGCGCTTTTCATGCTGAGCATAAGGATGTTATTTTCAAACCTTTAGATGGTATGGGTGGTGCATCTATTTTCCGTGTCAAAGAGGAAGGCCTCAATTTAGGAGTGATTATCGAAACCTTGACACAGCATGGTACCCAGATGTGCATGGTGCAAAAATATCTTCCTGAGATTTCAGCGGGCGATAAACGCATTTTAATGATCAACGGTGACCCCATTCCCTATGCGTTGGCGCGTATTCCATCGGCAGGAGAAACACGAGGAAACCTGGCCGCGGGTGGACGCGGTGAAGGGCAAGCATTAAGCCCCAGAGATCAATGGATTTGCGAACAAGTCGGTCCCACCCTAAAGGAACAGGGGCTACTCTTTGTCGGGCTGGATGTGATAGGTGACTATCTCACAGAAGTGAATGTGACGAGTCCAACCTGCATACGAGAGCTTGATGACCAGTTTGGTCTTGATATTGGCATGCAACTGATGGATACCCTAGAAAAGATACTCGATCAATCATGAGCTTAGAACCTGATCGCCAACATTCTTGGTACAAAACAGCGGCCGATCGTTTCGGCCTCAACCTGTTTGTAGCCATAGCGCTTCACGGCTTTTTAATCTTGGCGATCAGTTTTAACCTTCCTGAAACGGCGAAACCACAACACACTCTGGATATTACCTTAGCCTACCAACCCACAGAACAGGCACCTGACGAGGCGGACTTTTTTGCTCAGGATCACCAACTGGGTAGTGGTGAAAGTGAAGAGATACTCACACCGAGCATCACCGAAGAGTCGATCCTTCAAGATGAGCAGATCCAAGAGCAAGCTCCCACTCCCCAGCCTGTTGCTGAGCCGATTCCGCTTCCGCAAACCGAGCCAACGCCACCACCGCCTGAACCTGAAGTTATTGAAGAACCTGAGCCAGCTCCTGTCACACCAGATAGTAGCGTTGAAACACCTGCGACTATTGCTACTCAGGCACCTGTAGAGGATCAAGCACCCGTTCAGCAACAAGCTCAACCTCAAGCCTCACCACCCACCCCCTCTGGCCCTTCTGGCTCTTTAATGGCGCGAAGCATGGAAATTGCCAGTATTCAGGCTCAACTCGCCGCCCAACAGCAAAACCAAGCGCGTCAACCCCGTGTGAGGCGACTCACCTCATCTCCCTCTACCATGGCTCATGATGACGCTATCTATCTTGATAATTGGCGACGTCGCATTGAAACAGTTGGGAATATGAACTACCCAGAAGAAGCGCGCCGAAACAACATTAACGGCAGTTTACGCCTACTAGTCGCCATTTCACCTGATGGAAGCGTTGCCAACATAGAGATTTTACAATCGTCGGGGCACTCTGTTTTAGATAATGCAGCTATTCGTATTGTGCAAATGGCTTCTCCCTTCCAACCTTTCACCAATGAAATGCGACAAACGACAGATCGCCTTGAAATAATTCGTACATGGAAATTTGAGAATCGAGCCAGTGTGTACTAAGTCTTAAAGGGAGAGTTTTTTCTTTACGACATGACATCATCGTCATCAAGGTTACAGGGTAATCATATGTCTGGCTCAACATCACTTCGCGATCAGTTTCTTATTTCGATGCCTCATTTAGATGATCGTCACTTTTCTAACACGCTGACATACATCTGCGATCATAGTGAATATGGAGCGATGGGCATTATTATTAACCGCCCCACAGGTATGCTTGTCCATGATCTTTTTGCTCATATCGATTTAGATTACAGTCAGATTGCCGTAGACCCAACGCCCGTCTTTCGTGGTGGCCCTATTCATGAAGATCGTGGATTTGTGCTCCATCGTGATAATGGGGACCGCTGGTTATCAAGTCATGCCATTACACCTGATATCCGTCTTACGACCTCCATGGATATTTTAGAAGCCATTGCTATCGGTGAAGGTCCCAAAGATTACCTCGTTGCACTGGGGTACGCAGGTTGGAGTCCAGGCCAGCTCGAACAGGAAATCTGTGAAAACACTTGGTTAAGTTGCCCAGCAAATTCCGATATAATGTTTAAATTACCAGCGGAGGAGCGACTTCAGGCAGCGGCAGCATCTTTGGGTGTAAACCTACAACTCATGACAGCTCACGCCGGACATGCCTAATCGACAGAAAGCATGCATCCATCATCGGACAAGGCAACAGACTATCAAACAGCACTCGGGTTTGATTTTGGTACACAACGCATAGGTGTTGCGTTTGGCCAGCGAATGACTAACACCGCTACAGCACTTGAACCTATTGTTGCTAAAGATGGCATTCCTAACTGGTCCCAGGTTGAAGCGGCACTTAATGACTGGCAACCCCAATGCTTGGTGATTGGCATACCCTTTAATATGGATGGAAGTGTCAGTGACATGGCGCATCGTGCTCGCAAGTTTGCAAATCGATTACATGAACGCTTTAAACTTCCCTGTTTTATTATTGATGAACGCCTAACCACGCGAGAAGCCAAACAGATACATCTTGCTGCAGGGGGCAGTCGCCATTACCGTAAAGACCCTGTCGACAGCATTGCAGCACAATTAATTCTACAAGATTGGTTCAATACTGAAACACTTTATCCCAGCCATACCCCACTGGAGAGCCTTTATGGTATCAGGTAATCTGAATGTCGAGCACTTGCTTGATCAAATGACTCAGAACCTCAAAACGATGATCACCTATCGCAACATTGAAGATCCGCTTATGATCGGCATTCGCACCGGAGGCGTTTGGGTTGCAGAACATCTTCATCAACAACTGCAGGTGGCAAGTCCTTTAGGAATGCTAGATATTTCTTTTTATCGAGATGACTTTACACGAAATGGGCTCAACCCCAAGGTGATGCCCTCCAGCCTCCCCTGCTCTACCGAGTCACGTCACATTATTTTAGTGGATGATGTGATTATGTCTGGACGAACCATTCGTGCCGCCATGAATGAACTTTTTGATTATGGTCGTCCAGCATCCATCACCTTAGTCACCTTAATCGATTTGCAACATCGCGAAATCCCCATACAGCCCGACGTTGCTGGCGACATCATGACGCTTGGCACTGATCAGCAGATCAAACTGAATGGCCCTGATCCACTGGTACTAGAAATACGCCACCGTAACCGCTGATCGCCCACACCAGTGACGCAAATTTGAGACGATGACTATGACCTTGCCTAACCTGAACCACTACGACAGCATCCAGCTAACGCCTGAAGGACAACTGAAGCACTTTTTAACCATTGAAGGTTTGCATGAGGCACTCTTAAACGAGATTCTTGATACCGCTGAATCTTTTGTTGACATGAGTGCTCAGCAAGTTAAAAAGGTACCGCTATTGCGCGGAAAAACCGTCGCAAATCTTTTCTTTGAGGCCAGTACGCGCACACTTTCAACGTTTGAGCTGGCAGCCAAACGCTTATCCGCTGACGTACTCAACCTCAACATCAGCACCTCATCAACATCAAAAGGTGAAACCCTGAAAGATACCTTGATGACTCTCAGAGCCATGCACTGTGACATGTTTGTTGTTCGCCACTCTGCCAGTGGTGCGGCTCACTTTATTGCGGAGCATGTCACACCTGATGTGGCCGTGATCAATGCTGGAGATGGTCGCCATGCACACCCGACTCAAGCTATGTTGGATATGCTCACTATCCGCCAGCATAAGGGTGACTTCAGCAAGCTAAAAGTGGCTATTGTCGGGGATATCTTGCACTCTCGTGTTGCTCGATCACAAATTCATGCCTTACGCATATTAGGTGCAGAAGAAATTCGAGTCATTGCTCCGCAGACACTTCTGCCTCGGCATATTGAAGCCATGGGGGTGAAGGTGTTCAATGAGATGTCTCGCGGATTACGTGATGTCGATGTCGTTATCATGCTAAGACTGCAAAAAGAACGGATGCAAACGGCTTTACTTCCTAGTGAGTCTGAATTTTACAAACTGTTTGGCTTAACCGAAGCCAAACTGGCGTATGCTAAGCCAGATGCCATTATCATGCATCCAGGTCCAATCAACCGCGGTGTAGAAATTGAGTCCAGCGTCGCTGATGGTCCACGCTCTGTGATTCTGCAACAAGTCACTAATGGTATCGCTGTGCGCATGGCGGTGATGTCGATGGCAATGAGCGGTCAACTGAAACAACATCAACTCAGATCAGAAGCGGCGGGAGCATGACGATGAACATCAAGATTACCGGTGGCCGTATCATTGACCCAGCAACGGGCTTGGATGAGATAACAGACCTTTATATTCGTGATGGTGAAATATTTGCCATCGGAGAACCCAGTCACGCGCTTCACTATGATGAAGTCATTGACGTAACCGGAAAAGTGGTTGCACCCGGCTTTATTGATCTTTGTGCACACCTTCGAGAGCCAGGAGAGACCCATAAAGGAAGTATCGCCAGTGAAACCGCTGCAGCAGCGGCTGGTGGCATTACCACCTTGGTCACACCACCGACCACACGACCTATTGTAGACACACCAGCCGTTGCTGAGTTGATTCAAGATCGAGCAGCCGATGCTGGTTTTTCCCGCGTGATGCCCATGGGCGCTTTAACGCAAGGTCTTCAGGGTGAGCAACTTGCGCCGCTACATGCACTCACGGGTTCTGGGTGCATCGCTTTTACCAATGCACGTTTACCGGTTAAGAATACACTCAGCTTATTGCGTTGCCTCGAGTATGCGGCTACATTTGATCTATTGGTTGTTTTTCAAGCGCAAGATGATAGCTTGACTCACACAGGCTGTATGCATGAAGGCGCTAATGCTACGCGTATGGGGCTAAGCGGTATACCTGAAGCCGCCGAAACCATTGAAGTATCACGTTGCTTACTCCTTGTGGAGCAAACAGGCGTCAGGGCTCACTTTGGGCAACTCAGTTGTGAACGTTCAGTCCAGCTTGTACATGCCGCCCAGCAAAGAGGTTTACAGGTAACCGCCGATGTTGCCGCCCATCAACTTATTTTAAGTGACGAACAGGTCAATGAATTTGACTCATCTCTTCACCTGCATCCACCATTACGGAGTGCCTTAGATAGAGCAGGTCTTATACAGGGCATTTTATCAGGAGCAGTCACCGCGATCTGTTCTGATCATCAACCTCAAGATCTGATCTCGAAGCAAGCGCCCTTTGCAGAAACTGCACCTGGACTCAGCGGTTTAGAAACTTTACTACCCCTATGTTTAAGCTTAGTTGAGCGCAAACTGATTGAACTACCTCATCTCATAGAGAAGTTAACTGTCGCGCCTGCAAACATACTGGGTTTAGAGTCTGGTACTCTGCAGGAAGGAAAGCCTGCAGATATCTGTATTTTTGACCCCAACGCCGAATGGGTTGTTAGTGATGAAAGCATACGCTCAGCTGGAAAGAACACCCCCCTTAAAGGCAAGTTGCTTAAGGGGCGTGTGACAACCACCTTGTTAGGTGGTCGTATTGTCTATCGTTCATCATAATTAATCGTGACAGCAGGCTGATGACTAAGACTGAAGGGGATAGGCACCATCAGTCTTAGTGACTCGTTTACATGCTTTTCACATCTATTGCACCAGAAAGGTTCATCGTGTCATCGTCTTCTTGTAAAGAAAAAGATGGCATAAGCTCATCATTTTTCGGCGCTTTGGATTTACCATAGGTTTCAGAGTTCAGCTTAATCATCAAGCGTAAGTCATTTGATGAGTCTGCGTGACTGAGCGCCACATCATAGCTAATAACACCCTCTTTATAGAGCTGAAAAAGCGACTGATCAAAACTTTGCATACCCAAGTTTGTAGATTTCTTAATCACATCTTTAATTTCGTGAACATTTGCTTTTCTAATCATATCTTG
>SLCQ01000122.1 GCA_007125745.1 Nitrincola sp. | reverse complement strand
TTATCAATTCGCTTGGTCGCGATGAATGTGGAAGATGCGGTTCATGCCCTAAGAGATGGTCAGTGTGACATGATGCAGGTTTACTATGATTCCTACGCCACCCTGCAGCTAGACCCATCTCTGTTTCCATCGATTCACTTACTTGACACGTCGATGGTACCTGTTTGCAAACCTGATGAGGAAGGCAAACCGCTGTACAGTTTACAATCATTATCTGATGAGGCAATTCCGTTGCTGTCCTATACCTCAGGTGCCTTTTTAGGAAGAACGGTTCGCTTATTGCTGAAGCACCACCCTGTTCGTTTGCGCCTCAAAACCGTTTACGAAACCGCTATGGCGGAAGGACTGAAAGGCATGGCACTACAGGGACATGGCATCGCCTGGATGCCCAAGCTATGCATAGAAAGAGAATTGACCGAAGGAAGGCTAGTGATCTGTGAAGGTGAAAAATGGCAGACACCACTGGAGGTTCGACTGTATCGTTGCACACTGGTGAATAAACCGATCGTGGATGATCTATGGAAACAACTTCAAACCAAATAAACTCTGTGCTTTTTGAATCACTAGCGAAGTGTTTATGCTTAATGGTACCCATGTTTTAGACTCATCATCTTAGCGCTACATCAACCGACTGAAAAAATCGACTACCACCTCGGTAGCAGGTCCATAATAGCCTTGATCGAAAGCATTGCTGGTTTTCTCAAGATTTAGCTCAACGGTTTCCGCACCCGCTTCCTGAGCGACCTGCATAAAGCCAGCCGCGGGATAAACTTTGCCGGAGGTACCTATTGAGACAAATAGATCCGCTTGAGCTACCGCATCAAAGCAATCATCTAACTGATAAGGCACCTCCCCAAACCAGACAATATCAGGTCGTAAAGGTGATGGTGTTGCGCAACATTGGCAGTAATGTTCAGCGGTTAAATCACTCGTCCAGGGAGTCGATAAACCACTAACACTGCAGAGTGCACTTTGCAACTGACCATGCATAGGTATGATGCGCTGATTGCCAGCACGCTGATGTAAGTTATCAACATTCTGAGTGATCAACGTAAAGTGTCCGCCACGAGCGATATGCTCCGTCTCAAATTCTGCCAAGACCTGATGGGCGGCATTAGGTTTTACATTGGAGTCCAAAAGTTGCGCACGACGCAGATTATAAAATTGATAAACTAAGTTTGGGTTTCGATGAAAACCCTCCGGGGTTGCCACATCTTCAATAGGATGATCTTCCCATAAGCCGTTTTGGTCACGAAACGTACGAATTCCCGACTCAGCCGATATGCCTGCACCGGTTAAGACAACGACACGCTTAAATTCCATCAATTCACCTTTGTTTAGAGATTAATGACTTAATGAGTTCTAAACTGTAATTCAGCCAAACGCCTATAAAGGATTGAGCTTTCCAATAAATCCTGATGCGTTCCAGAAGCCACCAATTTTCCTTGATCTATCACCAGTATGCGATCTGCCGATACAACCGTCGATAGTCGATGTGCTATCACTAACGAGGTACGACCTAACATCAATTTATCCAACGCAAACTGTACCCGCTGCTCATTTTCCGCATCCAACGCACTGGTCGCTTCATCTAATAATAGTACACGAGGATCTCTCAGTAAGGCACGGGCAATCGCGATGCGTTGACGCTGACCTCCGGACAATTGCAAACCACCCGTCCCAATTGAGGTATTAAGACCTAAGGGTAATCGCTCAATAAACTCCCAGGCTTGAGCTTGTTCTGCCGCCTGCTTTAACTCATCATCAGTGGCAACAATATTACCCAAACGAAGGTTTTCGGCGACCGTTCCGGTAAACAATAGAGGCTCTTGCGATACCAATGCCATGCAACGCCTTAAGTCCTGTGGGTCAAGTGATTTTAAAGCTACACCATCCAATAAGATTCTTCCCGCTTGAGGATCATAAAAGCGAAGTAGTAACTTGAGCAGACTGGTTTTACCCGCCCCCGAAGGCCCGACTAACGCGATGCGCTCACCAGAGGCAATGGAGACACTGACATTTTGAATCACAGGTGAATCCGGTCGAGACGGATAAGCAAAAGACACTTGATCGAAGGTGACTTGTCCGGTTAAAGGATCAGGCAATGGAGCAACGACTTCTGGTGCAGCAATCATCGGTTTAGCATCTAGCAGTTCCAATAGGCGCTCTGTTGCGCCTGCAGCACGCTGAACCTCCCCCGCCACTTCGGCTAGCGTAGCAATCGCGCCCGCAGCGATTAAGGCATAAAACACAAATGCGGTCAGCTCTCCAGGTGACATGCGTCCAGTTAAAACATCTTGTCCACCTTGCCACAAAATTAAACCCACGGCTGAGAAGATCACCAGCATGGCAAAGCCTGTCAGTAACGCACGCTGCACGATACGTTGACGCGCTGCTACAAACGCCTCTTCTACGTGTCGCCCATAGATTTTGCGATCTTCTGATTCATGAACCGATGCTTGTACCGTTTCAATGCCCTGCAGTACTTCTCCAGCATAACGCCCTAACTCTGCAACTCGATCCTGACTGGTGCGAGACAAGCGCCGCACTCGACGACCAAACCAAACAACTGGAATGACTGTTAATGGAATGCCCACTAACACCATCAGCGTTAGTAGCGGGCTGGTGATCAGCAAGAAAATCAGTGCGCCAAGAAAGGTTAAAAGATTTCTCAACGCCATCGATATAGAGGAACCAAACAGCGTTTGCAGCACCGTAGTATCGGCGGTGAGTCTACTTTGAATCTCTCCAGCACCATTGCGAGCGAAGAATTCAGGTTCTAGCGATAGTAGATGGTCAAAAACACTACGTCTCAGATCAGCCGCCAAACGCTCACCTATCCAACTGACCCAATAAAAACGTGCTGCAGAAGCCAGCGCCATAACGGCCACAACACCTAAGGTGACCAGCAGGCCAATGTTTAACCAGCGCGGATCACTGGCGGCAAAGCCTCGGTCCACCACCAAGCGCAACCCTTGCCCCAAGAGTAACACGCAGGCAGCCGCGATGATTAAGGCGATCGCCGCAAACAGAATTTGTTTTCGATAAGGTAAAAGATAACGTGCTAAACGAAACAGTAATCGAGGACTCGGCTTAACGAATGAGGTTTTGGTCGCTGACATATCACTCCTATGACCACAACCCCATTTCGATTAAGGCATGATCGAATTAAACACCTTGTAAGGTTAATGCGATCTGATGATACAGCGGAATACCCAAAATAACATTCAATGGGAAGGTTAAGCCTAACGCCGCCAGCATTGCTAAACCGATATTGGCATCCGGAATTGAATTACGGATCGCTGCGGGAGCGGCAATATAGGATGCACTAGCGGTCATGCTGGCCAGAATAACAATTGATCCTATCGGTAACGCTAACCAAGTACCCATTAACAATCCGACCATTGCTAAAATGGGTGGCGCAACCAGTGCAAACGTCAGCAAACGCCAATGTTGCAGCGGAATCGGCCTTAAGGTTGAAGCCGCCGTTAAGCCCATATCCAACAGGAACAAGGCAAGCACAACTTGGAAGGCCCCCATGAGTAGATCGGTTACGTTGGCACCCTGATTAGGCCCATACATAAAGCCTATCACTACACCACCGACTAACAAGATCACGCCTCGATTGGTCAGAGCTTCATGCCATACGCC